>NZ_VPBV01000038.1:0-20152 GCF_013418545.1 Acinetobacter sp. YH12136 | reverse complement strand
TATGACATTAATCCAGTCAGCAAAGCTGAATGGGCTGGATCCCTATGCCTATTTAAGTGATGTGCTGAAAAGGTTGCCGACACATAAAGTGACTCAGATTGAAGAATTGCTACCACACCGCTGGAAATCCAACTCAAATTAAAAAATAGGCATGGGGTTCAGCGGACGCTTACGGAAAGACAACAAATTTTATTTTTGAAATAAAAAATATTTGCCTAACCGAAAAAGAGATTGAAGATTTTAATCAGCTTGCATTGCCACAACCAATTATTAAATCTCGTATAGCACATTTAAAAATGTTGGGAGCCGATATTAAATTTTCCCATTTAAATAATGCTGTATTTGAGAATAATTTAATTTTGTTGGATAGTTTACTACCAAAAATTATGGCAGAAGCTATATTTAAATATTACACATCAACTCTTAATTCAGTTAAAGATATTTTTAATGAAATTTCTTATGAAAATCCAATGAAATATTCTTTTGAACATCAGCATCCTTTTTATCAGTTTAAAATTAAAAAATTATTGTGTGAAATAGCAATTGGAATGATGCCTGGTACAGTTTGGACAGGTAACGAAATTGATTCTACAGGTGGATATTTAGTAATTAAAGAAGATGGCGAGATCATTTGCTATCATCTGTATCATCGCCATGAATTTGAAGAGTATTTATACAATAATACAAAGTTTGAGATGGCAAGTAAAACCAAGCATGATTTTGGTCAATTATTTCTAAAGGACAATAAATTGTATCTGTCTTTAAATCTACAAATTCGCTTTAAATGATTAAAAATATATCTTTTATCTTAATATAGTTTGAACTTTTGATTCAATTTTCATAATAAAACTCAAATAGGATAATTTTAAATGGATTTAAAAACGTTTGAGTTACTTGCCCGCTATAATCTTTGGGCAACTCAAAAACTAAATCAGACTTTGCTATTGGTTTCAGATGATGATTTTTTTTTGGATCAGGGCTTATATTTTAAAAGTATTTTTGGCACTCTGAATCATTTGTTGGTTGGAGAGCATCATTTGTGGTTTCCACGTTTTGCTTTGCACCACTCACCAATTTTGCCATTAGATAGTACTGTGGAAACCAACAGAACACAGCTTGTTGAGCAACTTGAAAAGAAGGCTGAAAACTGGATTTATTTTTTAAATCAGGTGGATGAGAAAGTTTTTCATCAAGAGCTGCACTATAAAACATCAACTGATGTGGCGATGCACTTACCCTATGCTGCAACCCTAATGCATGTGTTTAATCATGCAACTCATCATCGTGGGCAAATTACCGCGGCTTTAACCGCAATGGGATATGTCTGTCCTGAGCTGGATTTAATTTATATGTTGCTAGAAGACCAGACTAAGAAGTAAATTGAATGAAACGATTAGAAATTTTATGTCTAGTGATTTTAATTTTTCTGATTTTATATCTGATTCAGTGGGTATTTCATGGTTTTCCAACAGCGCATTAAAAGTAATTTTAATTGATGTGTAAATTCGAGTACTGACTTTTTGAAGTACACACCAAAAGAGCGCATTACGCGCTCTTTTGATTTACATCTGCTTAGAATATTTTAGTAGTCAAAACTAAAATATTCTGGTGCTAATGCAGTCATGGTTTTAGATGGATTAACCATTGCTTCTGCATGACCTTGAGTACGTGGCAATAAACGCTCAAAGTAGAAATCGGCAACTTTGATTTTGGCTTTATAGAACTCAGGTGTTTCCTGACCATTGCCTTCAGCCAATTTGGTCGAAGCCACAGCCGCTTGTTGCGCCCAGAAATAAGCCATCATGACATAACCAGAGAACATCAAGAAGTCCACTGAAGCACTGGATACGATGTCACGGTCTTTACGTGCTGCCAACATAATGCGCACGGTTAATGCGTTCCATTGAGCACATAGCTTGGTTAAGTCCCATGCAAAACGACGCATGTATTTGTTACGTGCATGCTGACCACAGAATTTCAAAATTTCAGCGGTGTAGTCACGAATCACTTTACCTTTAGAGCTTAACAACACTTTACGACCAATCAAGTCGAGCGCCTGAACGCCAGTTGTACCTTCATATAAGGTAGAAATACGTGAATCACGTACAATTTGCTCCATGCCCCATTCTTTAATATAGCCGTGACCGCCGTACACTTGCATGCCGTGGTTGGCAGCTTCATAACCCATTTCAGTTAAGAAGCCTTTTAAGATTGGGGTATAGAAACCTAAATGGTCATCATGCGCTTCAAAAGCTGCAGTATCACCACGCATTAAAGCGTCGTTCATTTTATCTGCCAATTGTGCAGCATGATAAATCATGGCACGACCACCTTCTGCCACGGCTTTTTGCGTTAAGAGCATACGACGTACATCGGCGTGGTGAATGATTGCATCAGCTACTTTTTCAGGGTCTTTTTTGCCTGAAAGCGCACGCATTGACATACGTTCTTTGGCATACGGTAATGCACCTTGGAATGCCAATTCTGCATGGCAAATCCCCTGAATTGCTGTACCAATACGTGCAGTATTCATAAAGGTAAACATGGCATGTAAGCCTTTGTTTGGTTCACCAATCAAATAACCCACGGCATTGTCAAAGTTCAGGACTGCAGTTGCAGACGCGCGAATCCCCATTTTGTGTTCAATAGAGCCACAAGTGACAGGATTACGCTCACCCACCGTACCTTCTGCTGTTGGCAAGAATTTCGGTACGATAAATAATGAAATACCTTTTGTGCCTGCAGGCGCATCTGGGAGGCGTGCTAACACAATATGAATGATGTTTTCAGTCAGGTCATGTTCGCCTGCAGAAATAAAGATTTTGGTACCTGAAATCGCATACGTACCATCGGCTTGTGGTTCTGCTTTGGTTTTTACCTGACCTAAGTCGGTACCGCATTGTGGTTCAGTTAAACACATGGTGCCTGACCAAGTACCTGCAACCAAGTGCGGTAAATAGGTATCTTTTTGCGCGTCTGTACCAAATTGCATAATGGTGTTGATACAACCCACGCTTAAACCTGGATACATTTGGAATGACCAGTTTGCAGTACCCATCATTTCAGATTTAATGAGGTTTAGCGACATTGGCAGGTTTTGACCGCCGTATTGTTCAGGATAAGACAGACCTTGCCAGCCACCTTGCACAAATTGGTCATAGGCTTCTTTAAAGCCTTTCGGTGTGGTCACATTGCCATTTTCAAAATGACAGCCTTCTTCATCGCCTGATTGATTGAGTGGAGAAAGTACATTTTCACAGAAATCTGCTGCACCTTCCAAAATCATATCGACTGTATCTGCGTCCGCAAGTTCACCGTTAGAAAGATTTTTGTAATGGGTCGGGTAATCAAGCACTTCGTTCATTAAGAAACGAATATCGTGTAATGGGGCTTTATATGCTGGCATAGTCTTAATCCTAATTTAGAAATAGTTTTGGATTATCTGTATCGATATGTTGATTATTCACACTCATGATCAAAAAACATTGATAAGAATAGCGAATAAAAATGTCAGAAATGCGAATACTGAAAATTATTCACCTTACAAAAACGAATGAAGTGTTATGTTACAATGTATCATAATCTGTACGTTTGAACAGACCAATCTATAATGAATATAAGGTGTTTAGCAATGAAGATACAATTAAAATATTTATCTTTATGTCTTTTTAGTTTAGCTGCTACAGGTTGTTCGCAGCATGTCATTAAGACCAATTCCAATCAGACGGTAAGTATAGAACAAAAGGCAATTACGGGGTTAAATGCCATCTTTGAAACACCTAGTTATGATTTTCAGGGCAAATTACGGGTACAGAGCAATTTAGTTGAAGCAATACCAAAAGTAACGGATATTGCTCCTACCACACTTGATCCTGTACTTAAAAAGCAATTAGATCAGTATTTAAAACAGCA
Organism: Acinetobacter sp. YH12136; assembly: GCF_013418545.1. Classification (NCBI taxonomy): domain Bacteria; kingdom Pseudomonadati; phylum Pseudomonadota; class Gammaproteobacteria; order Moraxellales; family Moraxellaceae; genus Acinetobacter; species Acinetobacter sp. YH12136. Next base: position 16,240 of record NZ_VPBV01000038.1, on the reverse strand, counting down.
AAAAGTCCGTTTAAGTACACAAGAAAAACAAAACTTATATACGGCAATGGCTAAGGAACAAAACTCTGCTTCCTATGCTGCAGGGGCAATCGAAAAATCGAGTCCTTTTAATTTTGTGTTGAATGTATTGAATGATACTGAGTTTAGCTACGATGGCTCGGTGCATTATCGGCAAAAAATTGCTGCTTTGAATGTGGCAGCACGCTATGAAAAACCGACACTTTTGGTGCAAATGAAAGTACCGATGGTGGTCGATTTTAATGAATATAAGTTCTATACCAACTATTTTTCTTTGTTGCCTTATTTGGTGAATAAAGACAGTCAAAATGACTTTGCCTATATCGACTTTTCTAAATACAAAGCCGATTTTGAGCGGATTAAAGTGGCACAATTTGCCGAATACTTAAAAGCCATGAATGCGGTGCCGTATGTATTGGCAGATTCTAAACATATTCAAAAGTTATCTTTAACTGCACAAGACCGTCAGCAAAAAATTAGTGAAAAAATTCGTTTGAACAGTAGTTTGGAAGATATGTTGCTGCAGCTTGCCATGTTTGATCAGGTCAATGCACCGTATTTGCAACAGACTGTATTGGGGCAGGCGACCACAACCGAAGATGCTGCTGAACAAGCTGAAATTACGCAAGATACATCGGCCAAAGAAAGTGTTGAAGACTACTTGAAACACAATGAAACTGCTGAAGATTATGGCATGAGCCAAGAGGCTTTTGTGGCGTATCAAGCCACCCTTGCTTTGCGTGATTTGGTCAGTCAGAAGTTTTATGCAACTGAAACGACAGCGAATAACGCAGCAGATTATTCAGCAGATGCTCGTGAAGATGCCACGCTTGCGGCTGAACAAGCCGTTCAGGCAGCGGCTGAGCAGGCTGAAGATTCAGCAACCACCGCAAGTATGCTAAGCGAACAAGACTGTCAGCGTTTGATCGAAACAGCAAAAACAGCCAAAGTCGGGGATTTAACCTACTGTGCTTATGCCTATGAATTAGAAGCATTTAGTCCAAATCGTGCTGAGCAGGCACAATCGGTATTGGATGAGCACTTTGCTTCACCGCAAGAAAAGCTAGCTAAAGTTTTTGAACCATATCGTTCGGAACAATTGGTCGATGCCGCTGCTTTCGCAGCTTTGTGGCAAAAACATCAGGCTGAAATTCAACAGATTATGAATGCTACACCTAAAGATAAAAAAACACCGATGCAAATTGATGTGGCTTTAGATGATCAGGGGCGTGCTGCAAAAATTGATTATGCACTGCAATTTAAACGCGAAAATTACGGCACAATTCATGTGTATAACGATGTCAGCATTGCGAATTATGGGCAAGCCAGCAAAATTGACCGTAGTGCGCTGCGTCAAGCCAAATCCATTCAAGAAGTTAGTAAAGACTCAATTTTAGAAAAATGGGTGACAAATTTAGGGCGTACCTTGGAGCAGGAAACTGCAGAAAATAAAGATAAGACCACTGCAAAACCCGCCTTAAGTTATGATGAAGAATTAGCGCAGTTGGCACAAAAAACCTATCAACAAACAGAATCTTTTAGTCAGACTTATCAGACTTTATTTTTAGTGCACATGGCAGCAGAGCAAAGTACGTGGGTAAAAAATCTTAGTCCACAAACCTTGCAGGAAATGGCAGAAGTGTATGCCTATTGGTTCAGTGATGAGCGCTACTATGACCCGAAAGGTGCCGCGCTAAAACGGATTGAAGCTTTACAAGCCAAGCATCATTTAGAAGAAGATGAGCAATTCAATAATGCAATTGGTCGTCGTATCAATAATTTGACTGAAGATGCAGTCGATGAAAATAAAGTCGCACTTGAATGGCGTAAGCTGAACAGCAATACAAGCAACCACAACAGATATTTGCTCAGCAATATTTAAAAGCCTATGAAGCAGCTTATGATTGGGATGTGCCTGACTTGGAGAATTTAAAGAAAACGGCACACATTTTGGGGCAGACGTATGTTGATCGTCAGCAGGGCAAATTGAGCCAAAATTCAATTCGTACTTTAACTGAAGATCAGGCTGAACAGATTGATTATGAGTTATATATGGATGTGTATGAAGATATGCAGAAATTTGTAAAATAAACCGTGGGTGAAAATGGGCAATCAGCGTTCAACAAGATTGCCCAGTTTAAATAAAAAAATAGCCCTTTGCTGCTCAAGGGCTATTTTTATTTGGTGATGATTTAGAGGAAATCTTTTAATTCAGGTTTCACGCCATTCCAAATATAAAAAGATTCAATCGCCTGTCCGACCAGCATGCCAAAACCTTCTGAGGTCGGTACGCCACGCGCTTTGGCTTGTTCTAAAAAGCTCGAAGGCTTGCCATAAGCCATTTCATAAGCAAAATTAAACTGCAAACACTCAGGCAAGGTGAGGGCATCTCCCGTTAAGCTGGCAGACGTCGCATTAATGGCTAAATCAAATTGACCTGTTAAATCGGTAAGTACCATGGCTTGTAATTCTGCTTGCGGTACGGCAGCTTGTAGGTCAGCAACCAGTTGTTCAGCACGGGCAAGGGTGCGGTTGGCAATCACAATTTTTTTTGCGCCTGCTTGTACCAACGGATAAATTACCCCGCGGGTTGCACCACCAGCGCCAATAATCAAAATATCACTGTGCTCTAAATTCCAGCCCAAAGCACGAATGGCATCAACCAAACCCTGACCATCGGTATTGTCGCCATACAAAACACCATCTTGCATCCACAAGGTATTGACTGCTTTGGCAATTTTGGCACGTTCGGTTAATACGCCACATTGGGCAAATGCTTGCTCTTTAAAAGGCACGGTTACATTCATGCCTACACCGCCCTGATTAAAAAAGTCTGCAACACTGTCTCTAAAACCATCAAGAGGGGCAAGGCGTTTGCTGTATTGCAGGTCAATGCCTGTTTTTTCTGCAAAGGCATGATGCAGTTCAGGAGAACGTGATTGTTCAATTGGGTTGCCAATCACGGCAAATTGTTTGCGCATTTGCCAAAATCCATGTGCTGAAATGTGCATCAATATACGTCAAATTCAGCGCGGACTAAAGCCTATGGCGGTATAAAACGGTGGGAGTCTTTGGACTTAAGGATTACAAATCTCTAAAACGGTTTCTAATACCAAAATAGTGGCAATCACGAACATGGCAATGCCCGCTAAAATGCTGCTACTAATGGCTAAGCCATCTGAAAGATGACTTTCAAAAATAAAGGTCATGCAAATTGAGCCAAGTAACATGGCAAAGGTTGCCCAAAATAAAAAGATTTTGTGTTTGAACAGCGGGCTAAACATGCGGATCTCCTGACAGATGTGGCGCAGTGTAACATAAGGCTTTGACAGTTTGATGAATTCGCCTTTGACTCATGGTTTGATGTATGGATAGTTAAATCCTATTTGTGCATGGTCGAATAGGGTGCGCGGTCACATCATCTATTAAAATCCATCCGCACTATCATGACAGTTAATTCATGCTGTGCATATTTATTGATTTGAAAATAAGCAATAAAGTTTGTAAGTAAAAAAGCGATTCGTGGAAGAATCGCTTTTTTGAACCTTGAATGTGATCTTTTTTACACTGCGATGTAGCAAGGTTTCACCAGTCGCGAGCTTTAACTCGTCTTGAGATTTAACCAATCGCGTGGTTTTAAATAATAGTCAGTGAGTTTTTTCTCTGCGGAATCTTCTGCCCATTCAGGACGGTACGACCATCCCGCCAAGTTCGGTAAGCTGACTAAAATGGACTCAATCCGTCCACCTGTCTGCAAGCCAAATAAAGTGCCACGGTCATAGACCAGATTGTATTCCACATAACGTCCACGACGGTAAAGCTGGAACTCACGTTGTGCTTCGGTATAGGCTTTGTCACGATTACGCTCAAAAATAGGCAGAATTGCAGCCAAATAACCGTTACCCACCGCCTGAATATAGTTGAAACAGGTGTCAAAGTCCCATTGATTCAGATCATCAAAAAATAAACCACCCACGCCACGCTGTTCATCACGGTGCTTTAAATAAAAATAGTCATCACACCATTGTTTATGTTCTGCATAGACTTGATCGCCAAAAGGCGCACATAAGTCATGTGCTGTTTGGTGCCATGCCAACACATCTTCATCATTTGGATAAAATGGTGTCAGGTCAAAACCACCACCAAACCACCAAATTGGCGGTTGTCCTTCAGGTTCAGCGACAAATAAACGCACATTGGCGTGCGAGGTGGGTACATGCGGGTTTTTCGGGTGAATTACCAATGATACACCCATCGCTTGCGCAGGTGCGCCTGCAATATTGGGATGACGCTCAGTTGCAGAAGCAGGCAGTTTGGAAATATTGATATGCGAAAACATCACCCCGCCTTTTTCAATGACTGTACCGTTTTGTAAGACACGGGAACGACCACCGCCACCTTCAGGACGTTGCCAGTCATCAATTTCAAACTGTGCGCTTCCGCCACCTGCCTGTTCTTGTTGTTCTAAAGCCGCACAAATTCGCGCCTGCAAATCGAGAAGAAATTCACGTACACGTTGAATATCCGCGTGAGTAGGATGCGACATGGCCACCTCAGCATAAAAATAAAATGGCTTACATCAAAACATAAAACTGTCTAAAAATTAAGGGGTTTATCCAGTTTGCTGCAAATCGCTCAGGCAATTGCGCAAGGTGCTTTGTATTTCAGCATGTATTCCGAGCAAAAGACTAGGTTGATTTCCATGCCTAAGCTCAGCACAATAGTTTTTACAATCTAAATTTTAGTCAGCAGCAATTAACTGAATGGGGCAGAGTGGATGACACAGCAGGCAAATTCTTTAATTCAAAAATACAATGTGCCTGGACCACGTTATACCAGTTATCCAACCGTACCTTATTGGGATGATGCTACTTTTTCAGCCGAGGCATGGCAGCAGACGCTGAAGCGTTCTTTTGATGAATCTAATGCCAGCGAAGGCATTAGTCTGTATATTCATTTGCCATTTTGCGAAAGTCTATGCACTTTTTGTGGCTGTCATAAACGTGTCACCAAACGCCATGAAGTTGAACAGCCATACATTCAGGCGTTATTAAAAGAGTGGGACTTATATTGTCAGTTGCTCGAAAGCACTCCCATCATTAAAGAAATTCACTTGGGCGGTGGCACACCAACTTTCTTTTCTGTCGAACATTTGACGCAGCTCATTCAAGGCATTCTGGCAAAAGCCAAAGTGGCAGAACAGCACGAATTTAGTTTTGAAGGTCATCCCAATAACACCACCCGCGAACATTTACAGGCCTTATATGACTTGGGTTTTCGTCGGGTCAGTTATGGCGTGCAGGATTATAATGAAAAAGTGCAGCGCGCCATTCATCGGATGCAGCCTTTTGAGCATGTGCAACGTGTGACCGAGTGGGCGCGTGAAATTGGCTATGATTCTATTTCACATGATTTGGTTTTTGGTTTGCCCTTTCAAAATCTGGAAGATGTACTGAATACCATTGAGCAGACCCAACGTTTAATGCCAGACCGTTTGGCATTTTACAGTTATGCGCATGTGCCATGGATTAAAGGCAATGGGCAGCGTGGTTTTAAAGATGAAGATGTACCTAAAGATGAATTAAAACGTCAGTGCTATGAAGAAGGCAAACAGCGTCTTTTGGCCTATGGTTATCATGAAATTGGGATGGATCACTTTGCCTTAGAACGTGATGGTATGTATCAGTCGTTTAAAAATGGTACCTTGCACCGTAATTTTATGGGCTATACCGCATCTAAAACGCAGCTTATGATTGGCTTGGGTGTTTCATCTATTAGCGACAGTTGGTATAGCTTTGCGCAAAATGAAAAAAGCATTGAAGATTATTATGCCCGTTTAGCCTGCAATGAAATTCCTGTGTTTAAAGGGCATGTGCTGGATCGGGAAGATTTGGTAATACGTCAGCATATTTTAAATTTAATGTGCAGCTTTGAAACGTCGTGGGCCAGTCCAGAATTGGCATTTCCTGAAATTGAGCAAGTGCTGCAACAGTTACAGGAAATGCAGGAAGATGAATTACTGCTCATTCAAGATCAGCACATTCAGATTTTGGAAAAAGGTAAACCTTTTGTGCGCAATATTTGTATGGCCTTTGATTTGCGTTTAAAACGCCGTATGCCGAATAATCGTATTTTTTCGATGACGATTTAAACAAATTGCGTAGAAATTATTTAATTCAAAAATTAAAAGGTGACTCAAAAGTCACCTTTATCATACATGTGCGCCATGCGTTCATGTTTGGTTTGCAAATATTCTTCATTGAATGGATTTAGCCCCACAGTTAAAGGCACACGGTCTACCACCGTAATCCCTTGTTCCTGTAATGCTTGAATTTTCAAAGGGTTGTTGGTGATTAAGCGCACAGCTTTAACCTGCAAATGATCTAGCATAATGCTGCACATATCATAGCGACGTGCATCGGCAGGTAAATTCAGCATTAAATTGGCATCCACCGTGTCATGTCCTTGATCTTGCAGGGCATAAGCACGAATTTTATTGGTCAAGCCAATCCCGCGACCTTCTTGGCGTAAATATAAAATCACACCTTGTCCTGCGTCATTAATCAGACGTTGAGTGGCTTGAAGCTGTGGGCCACAGTCGCATTTTAAAGACGCGAAAGCATCGCCAGTTAAACATTCTGAGTGAATCCGTACCAGAACGGGCTGGGTTGGCGCAGTGTCCAAACCTTTGGATAATGCCACGTGTTCTTCGCCAGTTTCAGGATCTTGAAATACCGTAATGTTGAATTCACCAAATGCGGTCGGTAATCGTGAGGTTGCGACAAACTTAATCGGCACTGTTTAACTCGTGAAATAGTCGATAAATTGTTTAAAGTATAGCGTAATGCTCAGACATTAGTAGAATAGCGAACACGAATTTATACAGAAGATTTTCTTTTTTGTATAAAGCGCACGATAATGGTTGATAAATAGTTAGATTATTCAGGATAATCTACCCACCCAACGTGTGCCCAACTGAAATCACTGCTCAAAACTACATCGCTAGAAATGTGGCTGATTGAAGGTAATACCATTCGGTTATATGATCGAGTAATTCCCATTGACCTCGCTTAGGATTTGCCAGGCTTTAGAAGGCTTTGCCACATATGCTGTATACAGAAATTCCAACTCAACGCCCTGTAACACCATTGCTCGATGCGATTGACCATCCGCAGCAATTACGTTTACTCGCGCAAAGCCAGCTTCCACAGGTGGCAGATGAGTTACGTCAATTCATTTTGTATGCCGCAGGTCAAAGTGGAGGACACTTTGGCGCAAACTTAGGCGTGATCGAACTGACCGTTGCGCTGCATTATTGCTTTAATACCCCACACGACCGCTTAATTTGGGATGTCGGTCATCAGGCTTATCCGCATAAAGCCCTGACAGGACGCCGCGAGCAACTCACCACCATTCGTGCCAAAGATGGTTTGGCTGCATTTCCTGCACGTGAAGAATCTATTTTTGATACCTTTGGCGTTGGTCACTCCTCAACAGCTATTTCTGCTGGTTTGGGGATGGCGTTGGCACGACGTTATCAGCAAAACCCATGTGAGGTTGTTGCCATTATTGGCGATGGTGCCATGACGGCAGGTATGGCTTTTGAAGCCATGAATGATGCAGTGGCCCACCAAGCCGATATGATGGTGGTGCTGAATGACAACGATATGTCAATTTCATGTAGCACAGGCGGCTTTGCCAAACATCTTGCTGCCATTTGGGAGCGTGGTGAATCGGTTTATGTCAGTGAAACAGGTGAGGCTTACGTGCAGCCGCATCCAAAATGGACATACAACTCACGTTTGCACTGTGCTGCTACTGAAGCTGCAGACAACTTATTTAAAGCGATTGGGTTTGATTATTTCGGCCCTTTCGATGGACATGATGTTGAACAACTCACACACGTGTTTAATGCGCTGAAAAAACGTAAAGGCCCACGTTTAATTCACGTTTACACTAAAAAAGGCAAAGGCTTTGCGCCTGCAGAAGCTGATCAAATTAAATATCATGCCATTGGTAAAATTCATGCCAAAGCTGCACCAGTTAGCGCACCTAAATATTCTGATGTATTTGGGCAGTGGTTATGTGATCAGGCAGAACAAGATTCACGATTATTGGCCATTACGCCAGCCATGTGCGAAGGTTCGGGCATGGTGCAATTTGCCAAACAATTCCCAGAACGCTATTTTGATGTCGCGATTGCCGAACAGCATGCGGTGACTTTGGCTGCGGGTATGGCCTGTGAAGGTTTGAAGCCTGTGGTGGCGATTTACTCTACCTTCTTGCAGCGTGGTTATGACCAACTGATTCATGATGTCGCTTTGCAAAATCTGGATGTTACTTTTGGTATCGACCGTGCAGGTTTGGTGGGTGAAGATGGCCCGACCCATGCAGGTGCTTACGACTATGCCTATATGCGTACCGTACCGAATATCGTGATTATGGCACCAAAAGACGAAAATGAATGTCGTCAAATGCTGCACACGGCTTATTTATATAACGGCCCTGCAGCAGTGCGTTATCCACGCGGGCATGGTTTAGGTGTCGAAATTCAGCAGCAGATGACTGCAATTCCATTAGGACAAGCTGAAATTGTGGCGCAGTTCAATCCACAATATGATGACTATATTTCAGTGCTGGCTTTTGGTAGCCGTGTGCAAGCGGCAGTTGAAGCGGCTGAAGCGTTTGCTCAGCAGCACGATGTCGCAGTACGTGTGGTGAATATGCGTTTTGTGAAGCCATTGGATGAAAAGCTGTTAGCTGAGATTGCAGATAACACTGCATTATTCGTCACTGTAGAAGAGCATGCGATTATGGGTGGTGCAGGCAGTGCTGTGAGTGAATACTTGGCGAAGGCACAAATTGTTAAACCAATTATTCATTTAGGTTTAGAAGATAGCTTTATGCAACAGGCGACACATGGTCAAATGCTGCAACAGGCAGGTTTAGATGCACAAGGCATTGAAAAATCAATGCAAAATGCTTGGCAAATACTGCATCAATCTATATTGAATTAATTTTTAGCAACACTTCTTCCCCAAAAGCCTCAATATTTGCTAAAATATTGGGGCTTTCATGCATTATTCTTTATCAATCTCTTCAAATTTGTAGTGGGTGTTCAATGGAACCTATGGTGGTGATGGCTGCGCGTGCGGCTCAAACAGTTGGTCAAGAGCTTTTAAAAGCGCATCAGAATCGTCATAAACTCGATCTACAAGTCGAAGAAAAAGGCATTGATGGTCCTGTAACGCGCGTAGATCGTTACCTCGAGCAATTGACCATTGATACTTTACGTAAAAGTTATAAAAATCACAGCTTCTTGGGCGAAGAATTTGGTATGCAGGAAGGTAAAGGTCACGATGCCGACTGGTGCTGGGTGATTGATCCTTTGGATGGCACTTTAAACTTTGTTCACGGTTTCCCTCATTTTTGTATTTCGATTGCAGTGCAACACAAAGGTGTGACACAGCACGGTGTTATTTACGATCCTGTGAAAGATGAATTGTTCTCTGCGAGCCGTGGCCGTGGTGCGATGATGAATCAACGTCGTATTCGCGTAAATGTAAAAGACAGTTTAGACAACACCTTCTTGGCAGTGGGTCATGCTTATCGTGCTAAGCGCGATGGCGAAATTGTTTCTTATGCCAAAAACCATTTTGAAAGTTTATTGAATGTGACAGAAGCAGGCGCTCAATACCGCCGTGCAGGTTCTGCTGCATTAGACTTGGCTTATTTGGCTGCAGGTCGTTTAGATGGTTATTTTGAACTTGGCTTAAAACCGTGGGATATTGCTGCGGGTGAGTTAATTGTGAAAGAAGCGGGCGGTACTGTGGTCGATGCACGTGGTGGCAGCGACTCTATGGAAAATGGGCAAGTTTTGGCATGTTCAATGAAAATGTTAAAACCACTTATGAAAGCCGTTGTACCTGCTTGGGGTGAAGCGGCTAAATAATCAGATCACACGATCTACGCCATCGCAAAAATGATTAAAGCTCTCTATCTTGAGGGCTTTTCTTTTATCGACTGGTCTAAAATAGCTAATTTAAGACCCATTTTGATTGTGGGTATACTCGCTAAAAAGCAGGATATATCACGGTTTACACAAAAAAATGCAAAAGTAGATTAAATAAGGTGACTTTTAAAATAATCCTGCTATAATCCGCCCACGCACTTAATTTCTGTTCATTACCTGAACATTTCTCTTCTAATCATTGTGTATGCGCGTGCGGTCCAAAGAGAGGACGATATCTCGCGCCCCAATCGCTAAAGCGATTCCTTCAGGTTAAGCCGTAATCATGCGTGCGTTATATCACATCGTCGTTACTCGGATCGCCGCTGAATCTTAAATTGTCAGCGATAATTGCTGTACCGCTTTTTGCCGATGTCCATCTGACTTTATTTTAATGGAGCACCCATTTTCAGGGTGAAAATCTCTATGAGCAAAACTTTTGCTGATTTTTCTTTACACGAATCTTTACAACAAGCTTTAGAAGGCTTGAACTTTACTACGCCGACTCCTGTTCAAGAACAATCGATTCCAGCGGCACTTGAAGGTAAAGACTTATTGGTGTCTAGCCAAACAGGTTCTGGTAAAACTGCTGCGTTCTTACTCCCAACTTTAAACGCGCTTGCTAACCAAGATACTTTCGTTCCTTTTAAAGAACGTATGAAAGCCATTACTCAGCCATCTATTTTGGTACTTTGCCCAACACGTGAGTTGGCACAACAAGTCAGCCAAGATGCGATTGCATTTGTACGTCATATGAAAGGTGTGCGTATTGCAGCAATCATGGGTGGTATGCCTTTTGGTAAGCAAATCCAACAATTAAAAGGTGCACAAGTGGTTGTAGCGACTCCAGGTCGTTTACTTGACTTGGTGAACCGTCGTCAAATTAAGCTCGATAAAGTTGATGCTCTAATTGTAGACGAAGCTGACCGTATGCTTGACTTAGGTTTCTCTGAAGACCTAGAAGCCATTAGCGACTTGGCTGCTAACCGTAAACAAACACTAATGTTCTCTGCTACTTTTGCAAGCCGTATTATCACACTTGCAGAACGTATGATGAATGAACCTATGCGTATTGCAATTGAAACAGGTCACTCAACCAACATGGACATCACCCAGACTTTACACTGGACAGATGGCTTTGAGCACAAGAAAAAATTATTGTCACACTGGTTGTCTGATGAAGGTGTAGACCAAGCGGTTGTATTCGCATCGACTCAAGAAGATACCGACATGCTGGCTGAAGAATTGGCTGAAGCAGGTCACTCGGTGGTTGCGCTACACGGTGCAATGCCACAGACCGTACGTAACCGTCGTTTACGTAGCATTCGTGAAGGTCGTGCAAAAATTTTGGTTGCAACTGACGTTGCAGCACGTGGTTTAGACGTACCAACGATTTCTCACGTGATCAACTTTGGTTTACCAATGAAAAATGAAGACTATGTACACCGTATTGGTCGTACAGGTCGTGCGGGTCGTACCGGTAATGCCATTACTTTGGCAACTTACCGTGAGCGTGGCAAAATCCGTGCTTTGGAAGATTTCTTGGATGCACGTTTAAGCGTTTCAGAAATTGAAGGCTTAGAGCCATCTCCACCTCCAGCACGTTCTGGTCGTGACGGTGGTCGTGGTCGTCGTGATGGCGGTCGCGGTGGTCGTGGCGGTTTTGGTGGCGGTCGTCGTTTTGAAGGCGAAAGCAACTTTAAACGTCGTGAAGGCGGTGATGAACGTCCACGTCGCAGCTTTGATGACAAACCACGTGGTGAACGTCCTGCATTTGGTGAAGATCGTCCGCGTCGTGAGTTCAACTCAGACCGTCCACGCCGTGAAGGTGGTTTCGGTGACCGTCCACAACGTTCATTTGAAGATCGTCCGCGTCGCGAGTTCAACTCAGACCGTCCGCGCCGTGAAGGTGGTTTCGGTGATCGTCCACAGCGTTCATTTGATGACCGTCCACGTCGTGAATTTAATTCAGACCGTCCGCGTCGCGAAGGTGGCTTCAACGATAAGCCGCGTTTTGATGCGAATGATGACAACCGTGGCAACCGCGTAGACTACAAACCACGTCGTGAAGGTAGCTTCGGTGATCGTCCAAAACGTGATTTTGGTGATCGTCGTGAAGGTGGTTTTGGTGACCGTCAACCACGTTCGTTTGATGATCGTCCTAAGCGTTCTTTTGGTGGTGAAGATCGTCCACGTCGCGAGTTCAATTCAGATCGTCCACGCCGTGAAGGTGGTTTTGATCGCCCACGTCGTAAATTTAACGACTAAGATCGCGATAGCAATTTGTATAAAGAAAAACCAGTGCTCAGCACTGGTTTTTTTATGTTAAATATTTTTGTTTTAGATAAATAAAATGTATAATAAGTCACGTTTTTAACTCTATTTGCTAATTATGAACATCAATAGCTTACGATTGCTCATGCAGACGAGAGAGGGAATGATGCCGTATATTGGTTTAGCACTCATCTTATGCAATTTAATGTATTATATTATTTCTTCTTACTTTTAAATTGTTGCTGTCCTAAAAGTGATTTAAATAACAATAATAAGACTGCTTGAACAATACGTGCACAGTTTTTAAAAATTTGCTAGATAACATTTTGCGCTTCAATCCTTTATAGTATGCGTGCTGAAAAAATGCAGGAAGACCCTCAGCTATGAATAATCCAATGCCTCAACATGAGCCGTCATTGATTGAAGTCAATGAACTGAGCTTTAAACGAGGGAAACGTGTCATTTTCGAAAATGTCAGTTTAAAGATTCGCCGTGGTCAAATTACTGCCATTATGGGACCTTCAGGTACTGGTAAAACCACGTTATTACGTTTGATTGGTGGTCAGTTGACTCCCGATCATGGTGATATTTTTCTGGATGGAAAAAATCTTGCGCAAATGTCGCGTCAGGAGTTATTTGCTGCGCGCGCACGTATGGGCATGTTATTCCAAAGCGGTGCGTTATTTACCGATATGAGCGTATATGAAAACGTCGCGTTTCCATTGCGTGCACATACCCAGTTGCCTGAACATTTAATTGCAGAATTGGTGGCTTTAAAACTTGAAGCAGTCGGTTTGCGTGGTACAGAACAACTTATGCCTGCAGAACTCTCAGGCGGGATGAACCGTCGCGTGGCATTGGCACGTGCGATTGCGTTAGACCCTGAATTGATCATGTACGATGAGCCGTTTGCAGGGCAAGACCCGATTGTAAAAGGTGTGTTGACCCGTTTAATCCGTTCCTTGCGTGAAGCGTTGGATTTAACCACCATCATCGTCTCGCATGATGTTGGTGAAACTTTATCAATTGCCGACTACATTTATATTATCGCGGAAGGCGTGATTCAGGGCGAAGGTACACCTGCAGAATTAAAACAGCATGAATCGGCATTTGTACGTCAGTTCTTAACAGGCGCTGCCGAAGGGCCAGTCGATTATCAATTTAGCCATCGGGCTTATTTAAGTGATGAGGTGCGTTCATGAATGCTATTGCCGCATTAGGTCAACGCGTCATTGAGCGTGTTCGTGGCATTGGTGTCGCCACCCAAATGTTGTTGCAAATTCTATTTTCCATGCCAACCCTGCTTGGGGTGAAGCTGTTCCTGTACCAAATGTACCGTGTTGGCGTGATGTCGTTATTGATTATTGCGGTGTCGGGTTTATTTATTGGTTTGGTCTTGGGCTTACAAGGCTACTCTATTTTGGTCAATATCGGTTCAGAAGCCATGTTAGGCACCATGGTGTCTTTGACTTTATTGCGTGAGTTGGCGCCTGTCGTGGCTGCACTGTTATTTGCAGGACGTGCAGGCTCTGCCTTAACTGCAGAAATTGGTCTGATGAAAGCCACAGAACAATTGGCCAGTATGGAAATGATTGGGGTAGACCCACTCAAGCGTATTGTGTCACCACGTTTATGGGCAGGAATTGTCAGCCTGCCAATGCTCTCCATTATTTTTGCTGCGATTGGCATTATGGGCGGCAAAATGGTTGGGGTCGATTTTCTAGGTGTCGATGAAGGCTCTTTCTGGGGCGGTATGCAAAGCAGCGTGCAGTTCTATAAAGATATTTTTAACGGCACAATTATTAAAAGTTTTGTTTTTGCATTAATTTGTACTTGGATTGCAGTATATCAAGGCTATGCCTGTGTCCCAACATCGGAAGGCATTGCGACGTCAACCACACGAACCGTGGTGTATTCTTCATTATGTGTTTTAGGTTTTGATTTTGTGTTGACTGCGGTCATGTTCGGAGGTGTTTAATGAAATCACGTACAAGTGAGCTGGCCGTAGGTGTATTTGTCATTTTGACAGGCATTGCATTATTTTTCTTGGCTATGAAAGTCAGTGGATTGGTGGGTACCAATTTGCGCGACAGTTACAATATGACCGCAACTTTTGACAACGTGAATGGTTTAAAACCACGCGCCAAAGTCACTATGAGCGGTGTCACCATTGGTCGCGTCAATGATATTACTTTAGACCCTGTATCGCGTTTGGCTACAGTTGAATTTGAACTAGATGGCAAGTTGACCAGTTTTAATCCTGAACAACTAAAAACAGTGCAAAATTATGCGCTTGAAGAATTGCGCTACAGTGCAGAATACCAAGAAGCAAATCCTCAGCAACAAAAAGAAATGGAACAACAACTGTTGGGTAACATGAAATCCATCACCAGTATTGATGAAGATGCTTACATAATGGTAGCAACCAATGGTTTATTGGGTGAGAAATATCTCAAAGTGGTTCCAGGTGGTGGTTTGAACTTTGTGAAGCGTGGCGAAAGTATTGCCAACACGCAAGGCACCATGGATTTAGAAGATTTAATCAGTAAGTTTATTACTGGCGGTGCAGCGAAAACATCCAACGCAGCGTCAGACGCAGATAAAGACACAGCGACAGCTGAAACAACAGATGCAGAAGTGTCATTTGTTGAGTAATGAAGGAGATTGTCCGTGAAAACACTTTTAAAGCAAACTCTGGCGGTAAGTGTACTTTCAACCATGTTGGCAGGAACTGCATTTGCTGCACCTGCAGAAGCGCCACCAGCTTTTGTGAAAAAAGTTGCCGATAGCTTGATTGCACGTTTAAAAGCAGATCATGCTAAATTGCAGAACAATCCAGCATTGGTCAAAACGATTGTGCGTCAAAACCTTGATCCGTATGTAGATGCGCAAGCATTTACCCGTATTGTGATGGGTACTTATGCGACGAATCAATACAGTTCAGCAGCACAGCGCGCGCAGTTTGAGAAAAACTTCCGTGAAACCTTAATTGAGAATTATGGCACAGCGTTTGCGAAATTTAGCAACCAAAGCTACACCATGCGTCCTTATAAGGCGACCAACAGCAAGAACCCAGTGGTGACCATTGACTTCTTGCATAATGGTGAAAAAATTCCTGTGTCATTCCAGTTGGCAGACAAAGGCAGCCAATGGAAAATCCGTAACATTAACGTGTCGGGTATTGATTTAGGTTTGCAATTCCGTAACCAGTTTGCAGCGAACGTGAAGCGTAATGGCGGCAATATTGATAAAGCCATTGCAACCTTTAAGCCAGATGCAGAAGCTGCTGTTGAAAAGAAAAAATAGGTTAGGTGTGGCGTGATTGAATTATCAAATCAGGAATTATGTGTTTCTGGAAAAATAGATTTCAGTAATGCAGAGCAATATTACCAAAAAGGTCTGCAGTTGATTCGTCAGCAGCAGTTGCCTTTGGTGGTCAATTTGGCGCAGCTAGAACACGGGAGTACTTTAGCTTTGGCCGTTTTGGTGCAATGGTTGCGTCAGACGCCTGAAGCCAAAGGCTTACAGTTTAAAGCGGTTCCTGAAAAAATGATGAAGATCATTCAAGCCTGTCATTTGCAAGATGATTTGCAGCTAATCGTCTAAAACTGAAAAAACCATCAAAAAAGCACCTTCTTGTAAGGTGCTTTTTTATTGCGTTTAGTTTCCCGCTTTATTCAAGTGAGGTAGGCTTGCAAAGCTCTCTAACCCGCTGCTAAAAGGAGAAGAAAGATTGCAAACCTTTCTAACCCGCTTCTAAAAGGAGAGAAAAGATTGCAAACCTCTCCCTAACCCTCTCCTAAACCTAAAAAGCATAGGTATCTACACAATTTCCATGTTTTGCGTTAAATTGAAGAGCATGCTCTTCAATTTTAACATCTCTCGCTTAGATCAGCGCCTTGTCAAACGTTACAACAACCTTGTTCAGTTCAATATGAA
>NZ_VPBV01000037.1:0-21013 GCF_013418545.1 Acinetobacter sp. YH12136 | reverse complement strand
GTCAACGATGTATAACCGGGTGCCGAATGGCGCCTTAGCAGAGGCTTGAGCCGTGTGCTGGGAAACTCGCATGCACGGTTCTTAGGGGGTTGGACGTAGGTAACTGCGTCTGACTACCCGACAACCAAATGCGTCCCTGGGCTTTGGGACGTAAGAACTGGCTATTTGCAGGATCACTGCAGCGGTCAACGAGCTGCCAATATCATGACTTTAATCCAGTCAGCAAAACTGAATGGACTGGACCCTTATGCGTATTTAAGTGATGTGTTGAAAAGACTGCCGACACAGAAAATAAGCTAGGTTGAAGAATTACTACCGCATAAGTGGAAGCCTGCCTGACTCAAATAAGCCTCATTGGATGCTTACAAATGAAGTATTTCAGCAGGAGAATCAACTTTGTGGGAGTAATCGTAGAATCCGAAGCCCAATTCAATGAATAATCTTTTCGAGATTCAATAACTGAATGAGCCGCTCTATGTCTGATTTCAGAGAGATATTTACTTTTGTCATTGATCTTACGAAGCAATAGTTCAAAAAAAGTGTTTCCAAATAAACCAAATACGCTTCAACTAGACTCACCTACTTTGTCGTACTAGGTATCAACCATGATGAATATTTGAATACAACATAACTTTTTGGCATAGAGCCTTTAGGGCTTCCTTAAGCCATTCAAATTTAAGTTATAAATTGAGAATGAAGTCGACCTAACTCTGTGAGTTAACTTAAAACAGTTATATAGGCTTGACTCTCATTCACCCAATAATTAAATTAAAAATCAATATTTTAATATCTAAATTAAACTAATCAGTGTTTCAAGTTCATCAATATTAGGGATATTAACCCAATCCACATAATAGGCCTTTAAAGTTCTATCATAATTCCACACATCCACAGATGTTCCCTGCGTTTTAATCCCTTCTGCATAGATCCTATAATAGCGCTGTTTCATATGATAAATATCTAATTTGTAAGTTTCTACTTGTACTGATTTAAGCCAAATGGCTTGTGCTAAATACAGTGAATTTTTCAGCAACCTAGCTAATTTAGATATTTTTTTGCTATCAACAATCCCTGCACACTCTTCGATCAATGCAATTGCATTTTTTTTATCTTGCCATGACCTTCGATGTAACGACGTCTTTAACCCTATCAAGAAAGCAGCTAAATAGAGTACTTTAGTACCAATTCTAGAACTCTGATCACTAAAATTTTTTAGAACATTAAGATCATCTGACATGATCATCAATGTTGCGGCTCGCAAAAACACCGAACCACCATCATCTGTTAATTTATCTAGATTCAATACCTGAGTGGAATTTATAATAGATGTTAAATACTTAAACCAAATGACTTCATCTTGTGGAGGAACATCTGCCCCCCATAACTCACTCCATTTATCATTAATCTTTTGTAGTAATCCAACTGAATTTAACTTACCGTGCTCAAGAATGCTTTGAATAATGGCCATCATCAAATGTTCAGATAATTTATTATCAATCTCACTTCCAGTTAAATCTAAAACAAGTTGAATCAATAACTGAATACTCAACTCATCTTTTTGAAAAAGTTGGTCAAATGCAACCGCATCAAAACCTTTCCAACTAGCAACATGTCTAAGATTTAATAGCCCAGAAATGATTCGACTGTGATAATTGGGAGCATTTTCAAGATCCTTCCTCGTGAACTTCTGATGGTTTTTTTGCAAAGGCTGAAACAACTCAGGCCTTACGACCCAATTAATACATTCAGTATCAAATTCAGAAACTGCACGAAATCTGAAATCATCTTTTTCCTGTTCAGTTCTAAAAACTAAATAGTGAATCTCCGAAAAATTTATTTGACTTTTCTTAATCTTATTAGAGAAAGCAATAAGAACAGGGAAGTTTCTCTCATTAGTACTTAAAGCAATAACTTCATTATTAATATCGATACTTTCAGAAAACTGATAAGGCGTTACTTTACTAGCCATAGCCACTTGAATATGTAGTGGTGTTGTTTTAAAGTTAAAACTCACAGAAGCTAAGATTGACAAAACTTCCTCCCGATTGGTAGGGAAATAATACATCATCTCGCTCATGCTTTATCCTCACCTTCACGCCACCAAGCACCTTTTTCTTCGGCATACTGAAATCCTAGTTGCAACAATTCCGTACTTAACTTCATATCCGTATAAATCCAAAAATAACCGCCTTTTTCACTGCGATCAAAATAATCAAGCTGATATTGCGCTATCAAAGCTAATGTTGCATCTTCCCAATTTTGTGTATTAGCTTTAGTAACAGGAAGGTGTGGTGAGTCCCAATTGATTCTAGACAAAATATCATGGGGCGGTAATATTTTCACCCTAGAATTTTCAATATCAAAGTTATTGTAATTAATCATTTTCACAATATCACGAGCACGTGATGTAGCCACAAACAATGTCATTTTGTCTAAGTGTAATGAGGCATCATCTAATTTAAGATCAGCCGGATTGACTAAAAATACCGTATCAAACTCTAAGCCTTTACAACTTTGTACATTTAACAAAGTCAGTGTATTTGGCACATCAAATTGCAAATCAGTGACTGGATTTTCTACGTAGGTTTTACTTGAATAAGTCTGAAAACGATAATTCACATCTAAATACTTTCGTATCTCTTTTTCTAAATGGCTACGTGTATTTTCTTTAAAACAAAGAATTCCAACCTCCTTACCAGGATGGTTTTTTAACCATACATTCAAATAATCAAGAAAACTAAATACTGATTGATATTGAATTAATTCAGGTATTTCAGAACACCTTGTTGGCTCTACAGGCATTACACCAACATTTGCAAAAAAACTTTTGGCTAATTTAGCAACTTCTTTAGAATTTCTAAAATTATCTACTAGCTTATAATAATGCTCATCATCAACATTTAACATCTCCTTGATTTCATCTAAGGTAGAATTATTATCAGTAAGTTTTTGATTTTCGTCAGCTAATACTAGACATTTCAATGGGTACTCAGATTCAAGAAAATTACCAATAAATGCTAAACAATTTAAGAAGCTATAAAAGGTTGGTGGAAAATCTTGCCCTTCATCAACAATTAAATAACCAAAACTAAATTCTTCAGCTTGCAATGCCTCATTGGTTATTTGCTCCTCTAAGAAGTTAGTGAGCTTTTCCCAATAAATTTGTCGTCTTTTTTCAGCTATAAAAGTCCTAAGGTCGAATGTTCCTTTTAACATCTCCGCCAAAGAATTTTCTATCCAATCAGCAAAAAAACGGGTAATAGTAATTGTTTGATAAGACTCTTCTGTCTTACCTTGAGTGTATTGTTTCAATACACTATTAAACATTGCTAATTTAGTAGGCATGCCACGCTTCACCATTTCCTCAGCACGCAAACCCGCTATCAGCGTTTTGCCACAGCCTGGTGGCCCACTAACCAAGACATTGGTATCAATCGGAGCATAGAGATAAATATCACGTTGATTCTTTGTTAACTCATCTAATGCCGGCAATCTCACAGCGTTACTCCAAGATATTTTAAAATTCCATAATCTGAGTAAATTAATGCTCGATCCAACTCTGAATTGATATACGCACAACTTGTTTCAGGTAACAATGTGCAGCTATGGCAAGCAGCGTGATTAAAGCCACCTAAACCCTGCCCAAATGTCTCACCACATACTGGGTCTGCAGAACACCATTGTCCTTTTTCTAAAGCATTCATAATTATTCTACTCAATGAATGCCGCTCACCTTGAACAACTAGTCCTCCTAAAGAACCTTCTGAGTCCGAATCCGTTGTGTATATCAATACCCCAGCAAAATCATGCAAAGGATCGTAGTAAATTTTTTCTCTCAAGGAACTCGACGTATAACCACTTTCAAAAGCCAACTGCCTAATCAACAAATGGCATAAGGTATGAATCATCAAAAAAATTGGCTCAATTACAGGTAAAAAATACAACTCTTGTTCTTGACGTTTTTCTTCCAATTTATTGAAATGCTCTTGTTGGTCAACAGGTAAGTGCCTTACCCAAGTAGTCAAAATTTGTAAATTAAACTGAATTAAAATCCCTTCCCCAAATACTTCTGAGACAGGAAGCCAATTTTGTGGCCCACCCAAATCAGCAGGAACAAATGCTTTCGATTCTGAGAGTTTTACACGTTGGAATCCTGTAAATGCACGCACTTCACGGATTTTATGGAGTAATAATGTTGGTTTAAACAGTTGTGCCATCCAAGGCAATTTTTCCTCGATTAAGTTTTCACGAATCGCATAAAAGTTATCCGTCCTAGTTTCACCATTAATCAGACAAGCCTTAAACGTTTCAATTTCTTCTTCCTGTAAGGACAATTGGATTTTTTCGACATTCTCCAATTGCTTTGATTCTGTTGAAAGTACTGTATTGGATTCGTCTAAATATGCAGTAATCACAGATAAATCTAAATTTAACCTCTGAGCTATCTGATTGATCATTTTCTCAAGTGGTAATTTCATGTTGGCATTTCCAACACTAGCGTATAGTTTTTTTATGCGATTAAAATCCTTATCGTTGTCTAATTTGATCTTAACTACATCTGTATTTTGCTGAGTCTGTTCAATTGAGCATGGAATATCAAATGCAGAAACAACTTTTGGGTAATATATATTCGTAGCACCACGCTGCATAACCTTTAATGGTTTATCGCACAAAGTAGGCTGTTCAGAAAAAATCCAAGGATGGTTTGCATAACAATGTAATAACTTCTCTGTGTATTGTGGATTAGTTAAATCTTTTAAAGTTCTACTGCTCTTACAAGCAACACATTGAATTGCAATATTATCTAATCCTGCGCCTTTTGTGTTCACGATAAATTTTAACTGATCTGTTGCCCGACAGTCTCTGTTAGCATTTGGTCCTGAATGTGCCCATAAACGCCAATTTATATCCGTTAAATGTCCATCCTCACACGCTCCCACAAAACGCATAGGTACCATCTTTCCATGACACTCGGAATGAATACATGTGGGTTGTTTTACTCTGCCATATCCATCTACTTTTTCATACTCAGACTTCCATTGCACAATACTTCTACACTTTTCACAGAATAGCGCACGAGGAAAACGTGATACTAATAAAGTTGCATCCTGATCAGAAAATTTATACATTTTTCGACTTATTGCATTTTCTAAGCGATCCAGTTTAAGCTCAGTGAAGCGATCTTTCGGCGGTATATCATTATCGCCTATCCATTGTTCAATTCCTGGTATAAGAAATGACTCGTGAGCAATGTCCACCATCGCACCAACACTAGAAATAGCAGTTAAATTACTAGCTCGCACTTCACGCTTCATGCTTCAATACCACGCTTTTTATGTTTTACTTTAAGACCGACAGGAATATCAACATTCCTTAGAGATTGTAAGGTTTCAATACCATTCCCCTTGCTTTTAAATGGCTTAATTAATGATAAATGTGACTTACTCCCCGAAGAATAAAACATCAATGCCCGATCACTTGATTTTCTAACCTGCTTCCACTCATCAATAAATTTTATAAGTTTTTCAACAATGAAAACTTTATCTGCTCCAGCTCGTTCCATGCGTGCTGCTAACAAATCTTTCAGCACCTGTATTTCATCTTCATATGTAAATATATCGTGAGCATGCTCGTTGGCATATATATGCTTGGATACCATGCGTATTAAAGCGAGAAATGCTCCATGTAAAGCACGATTTAATGCAGGATCAGCAAAAGGAGTTATGCTTGTTGGCTCAACATAGCGATAAAATCCCTGATGAAAGGATCTAAAAATCTCATAGTGTGAACGATCACGTGGTTTTGATGGACTATACAATGTAAAAACCACACCAGGTAGGCTATTCTGTTTACGTCCAACACGACTAGATGCCTGAATATATTCAGAAACCATCTTAGGTTGACCATTTATCATCATTAACCCCAAACGTGGTACATCTACCCCAACCGATAACATGTTGGTACAGGCAACATAATCCAATGCACAATCCGAACGCTCATTCTTAGAAACCTTTAACTCCTCTAACATCTGTGGAATTTGGCTATCTTTCAAATTAGAGGATAATTCCTTAATATTTTCTGACTTTAATATTCTTGACTCGCCCATCTGCCTAAGGCGAGCAGGCACATCGTCATGAATTAACGTCATGGATTTGCCTAATTCACGCTTGCTGTTATGGTACGCAACCAATGTCCACCACGTATCAGTGACCGCACCCCACTGTTCATAACAGTCTGCTGATGCAGCTAATAAACCTGTACTTGCAACCACGTTAGCAAAAGTCGGACTATGGCCTTGGCTCAATGCTCCTATATACAAGCGACCCATTTTTTGACTTTCTGATTTGGAGAAAAATGAGTTCTCAGCCGACAATCCTGCTGGTGGAAAAATACTACACGTACGACCATAAAGCTTCTGAATTTGATCTTTCGCCTTTCTGATAGTGGCTGTTGCACAAATATACTTTGCTGGCTTAGATTTAGCAGTGATAATACAGTCCAATGCGGCTTCATAACTGCCATTGACTGTACCTAAAGGACCCGAAATCAAATGTAATTCATCCTGAATAATCAAAGATGGTGCCTGAACTTTTTTACCATCCCCAAAAAAACATCTTGCTTCAGGTTTCCAAGCTAACATCGCAAATTTATCAACTGTAGCTAACAACATTGTAGGTGGATGTCGATAAAGACTTTCGTCTACGTAGCGAATTGGCAAACCTTTATGAAAAAAACAATGCACATTTGGACAAAATAATTCAACTTCCTGACGCTGCTTATTCCATCTTGCACCAACACCTTCATCACCTATTTTTTTAAAGGCAGGAATTATCGCTGCACTACAACACGGACAAGCCTTTAATGGAATTTTATTATTTTCTACCAAACCATTTGTATTAAAAATCGCCATCAAATCATCATATGCCCCATCTTCACCTTTGTTACTATTTGGTGTAGCTCCCCCCCCAACCCATAATCCGAGAGAGTATTCCTCACGATCTTGTAAAAGACCGTCCTGACGCATAGATTCCAATGCACAAATTAAGCCACCTGCACGTTCAAACTGCTGAATCGTTAACAATCGTAAGGTATAACGCTTAATCACAGCAGTACCCTGAACATTTTCTATCATGCGTCTTCGCAACATCTCAAATGCTGCTACAGCTAAATACGCTTCAGTTTTACCACCACCCGTTGCAAACCAAATTAAATCTACGATATCGCGATCTTCATCTGTTTCGTTCCATAAACCATTTAAGGACATTAAAAAAAAGAAAATCTGAAAAGGTCGCCAAACTGCAATTGATTGCTTTTCCCTATCTAGAAGGTTAAATGCTGAACTTTGAAAAATTTGCTTTGACCGTGAGTCTGAATCACCCTTATAACGTGAACGCAACATGCTGAGTAACATGGCATGGTTGGCTAGTCGAAATACTCGCATAGCATCGGATGATTTCTCTAATAGATCAATACCACGTTCAGCTCGATCAATAGCTGCAAAAATACTCGATAAAATTTCTTTTTTGACTTCGGTATATTTTTCTTCAACATTTTGAAAACTTAAGCTTTCTGCCCATTCTCTATATACTGCAACAAAGGCACGAAAACCTTGTAAGGGATCAAACTTATTATCACTTAAATTGACTAACTTAAATGCCTCTGTAATCTGCTTATCTAATCCCTGAATTTCCGTAGTAACAGATGGCACCTCTACCAATGGTAAATAAGACGTCCGAACAAATGGAACTTTACCATTTTGGACTGTAGGCCAATAAGCACTACAAGCATGTCCTAATGCGAACGTTGGCATATTACTATATTGCAATTCAAGTGCTAATAATTCAGAGTCAGTGGTTAAGTAAGAACTATCTTGGTATTTGATTACGCCATTTTCTGGCGTGCATTTCATTTCAACCTGAGTCAAAATATCAGGAACTGAAACTGATTTATCTGTTATTTTTTGATTAATTAGACTTACTGTCAGAATTTTATAATTTGTATATGATCGAATTTTAATAGAAATGGCAGCATGACCTTCTAGCACATAAATTGGACTCAATATTGGCTCTGATAAATCAATATTTTTGACTTCGGCTTGATCATTATGATAAGGCTGCCGAACCCACCCTTGATTTAATTCTTCATCCTGATCTTGGATATAACGTGCTGCTTTAACTTCGACTTGAACGGAATTACAATCTAAACCAACAGCAAAACTTAATCCCGCACTAGCAGGTAAACGTTGGAATAATAAGTCCAACTGCTGCTTATCTTCATCGTGCTCAGATAAATCATTAGTATCTTCAATTGATGCATCCTTTGGGAAAAGAAAGCCACATAAATATTGTTTATGAGGAGGCTCATGAATAAACTCTCTCACTCCTCCTTTTGGCCCAATAATTTTATCGCTAATTTTTAAAAGGAAATCGTTTCTGATTTTTTTTAAATCATATACTAATTCCGACATTCACCAGCCCTCTAGTTTTAATTTCACATATTATTTAAAATAATAATTTATCTAAGTATCCAACATGACACAGTATAGTTAAATTAACGCGAGCGCGTGTCATCCCTATATATATATCTGATAAACTTTGAGCACTTAAATTAGAAAAATCATTTAGAATTAAAATTACCTGATCAGCTTCCAATCCTCGATAACTCCTGATATCACTATAAACCAAAAAGTTACTTTCATCTTCACTTATTGAAATAAATTTTTTAAATAAAATTTTATTTTCCTTTAATTTATTAATGGAACCATCAATTAATGCATCATATTTTTGATATAAAATAACAGTACTATTATTATCAATATTATCTTTACACAATAAATTGGCACTTTTTATCAACAAGCACTCTAGATCTTTCTCATCAAAAAAACTCTCAACATTGACTTTATTACCTACACCTTGGATTCTTGCCAAACCAAGTTCAGCTTGGATCAGAGCTTCAACTGTATTAATGATATGTTCCGTATTTCGTACATTTGTATCTAAATTAACAATAATTGCCTGATCAGCATACCAATCCAACAACTCTTGCTCTGGAGGAACATCCATAAATTGGTAACTCTTATCCATGAATATCCTAACCTTCCCATGCTGAAACTTTCTTATGTAAGGCTGTAAAATTTTTTTACTATAAAAATCTTGGCCTTCATCAATAAGCAAGACATTATATTTAGAGGGTATTTCATCACTACTAACTGCAATATCCCAGTCCTTTAAACGTTCTTGCAAGCTTTCTTTTAATTTCTGATGCTTTATCAAGATGATTGGCTGATTACCTTTTAACTTTTCCTTAATAGCAGTATGAATTAATAATTCTGTTTTTCCACTGCCTGCGCTCCCAAATACTACAATCATTTTATTTGAATCAATCAAATTGAAATATTTTTTTTGCTCCTCGGTATATTCATGAATTTGTTCCAATACAAATCTATGACATAGTCTCCTCGTCATCGTGATATCGAACTTAGGTAGAAGATAGTTTTTTAATTGGGTAAGTTCAAAGCTCGAATATAACTTTTTATTTTTACCTGCAGAAAGTTGATTTAACCAATTCAAAAATCTATTTCTGTCTATACACACTGTTCTATCGGCAACTTTAGCTTTAGGAAAATAGATCATATTTTCTTTTAATATGGTAAATGGAAATATTACTCCATGTTCTATATGTATATCTAAGTCTAAGTCTAAAGCAATCATCTGCTCTAATGCTATTACTGCAGATTGAACTTGTTCTAATGGGCTCTCATAACTCCTATAAACTTCCTTACCATTAGTATATGTCCAAATACCATCTTGACATGAAACATATCCACCTTTGACTTCTAATGCGATGACATTCTTCCCCCTTATGATAAGGAAATCAATTTCACTCCATCTTTTATTTTGATGTTTAGGTAAATTTACAGAATGAATAACCGTTCCTTCTTCCTCCAACTCCTCTAACAACCCTCGAATATAGGCCTCACCTTTAAAACAAGGCCTTAAAAGGCACTTAGGGTAAATATCCATAATAGACTCTCAATTTACACTTAATTTTTATTATTCTAAAAAATTATATAAAAAAACTGCCCTATTATAATCAAGCCATACAGGGCAATCATGTTACCAATCAAGCAATGACTCTTTATCATTTGCATTAAAACGTTCAAACTCTTGCTGATAATTAGTCAAAATTCTTTCCAAAACAAAGCATTGCTTAGCAGATAAAGCTTGCTTCCCCATTCCTGCCGTTTTGAGAATTCCCCGATCCTTAAAACTCAATTCATGCTCCCTATCAATATAATTTAGCAACTCCTTCCAATAATACCTGTCGATAGCATTGATTTTATCTTGAACCAAAATAGAGTCAGCTAATTTCTGCTTAATTTTTGCTTCATCTACAATACTTTCCTGACTCTCGCTATCTACTAATTCTGATAAAAACTCTTTATTAATGTATGCATTCAGACATGTAGCTTCAGCTAAAATTGTGCCCCAACACGCATCTTTCTTCGCCCACTCAGATATATTATTAGTAGTTCTAGCCTGATTTGGACTTGTAAGAATACGGTTAATTTCTCGAGTAAGATTAACTAATGTCTCTGCAAAAGCCTCTGAAAGCTCCTGTTCACGCCAAATTTTCAAATAATCAATTGTTTTGTTATTATCTTTCATAAATTTAGCCAAATAAGCTAAAGTATAAATCACAATATTGGCACGATAACCATTTGTATACCAAGGTTGAGCTGAAACAAGCTTCTCGGTTTGCTTAAAAATAATCGCTCTAGCGACTATTTTTTTGAAATAATATTCATTGACTTCACCTTGAATCTCCATATTTTTCCAGTTTTTGGTAATTAACTCAGAAAATTTAGTAAAGTTCTTCTGTGCTCCCATATTTACCCATTTTGGCTCAGGACAATCCCAAACCATCATAAATTTAGCAAGGTCAGTTTTAGTGAATAGTTGGGTTTTTGGATATTTAATTTTTAATAAAGCTCGGCTACCACTAGCTAACATTTCATTATATTGTCCACGAGAACGCTCATAAAACCATCCAGAATCTCGTAAAGCATTTTTCATAGGTGGCGCCCACAATTTTCGTGATAGCTCCTCAATGCGAATATGATAAGGATGATTTGCAGATAAATCTGAAAGGTTTACTTTATTTTGTGTGTTGGCATATTGAGAAATACGTGGAACCACTATCTCACTTTGTTCATGTGAAACTTTCGTTAATTTCATTTGCACAAAAATTTTTGATAAATCAGCCTTATCTTTTATCTTGGCCTTCGCTAGAGAGGCTGTGGTTTGTCCACCATTTACAATCTGTAAATCAACTACCTTAGATACATAAGTACGACCATTTATTATTTGTACTTCAACATCGGACGCTGTCGCAGTGATACCATTATTATAAGAAAAGAAATATTCGGGTTCTTTTAAAATACTATTACGTATACCTTTATTAACTCCGCCCTTAGCCTGAAGAAAACTACGAACATTTTGCTCCAATAAGCGGGCTCCATAATCATTATAGAGATCGGCAAGTATATCACCAGGGCAAATAACTAAATAAGATGGGAGTGCAGTATCACCCAAATGAGCAGGTAAACACTCTAGATGCTGTGTGTAACGATCAATAAGATCGATCTCTAAAGCCTCACGACTAAGATTGGATGATTTTAATTTATAAAACCGCTCGATATCCCATAAATGGTATTTAATATTAATACCTTCAAACTCCTCACGTTTAAAATCTTTACGTGCTGAAAGTACTCGCTCACTAAGTAAAAAAAGGTTTACTTCTTCAATTTTTTCTCTATAAACATCAATATATTCTGCAAGTTTATACAAGGCGGTGGATGGATCAAATTCTTGATATAAATTCTTACTGTAAGCCTCCTTAAAGAAACTTAATACTTTTTTAAATATACCATCAATATCATTTTTTGTAAGACTCTCGAGTTCTGAGCGCTGTTCAAAATCAGTTACGATCAAATTTAAAATAACTTGACCTGTATTTTCATTTTCATCAATATTGAAACCATTCAATAATAGATTACTTTGGCTAGGCTGCTCACATAGCTCACAGTCAGATAAATCACCGATTTCAATCAGTTCTTGAACATATTCACCAACAAAAGCCTCTAAACTGAACATATTGAATGCCGCTGCAGCTGCAGCAACATCCTTTTGTAAACCTTTAAAAAAATCCTGCAATGCACTCATAGAGCTGCCCCAACCTTTGCTAGCAAATCCATTACCTTGTATTGATCAATCAAATTCAGATCTAGCTCATAACTCACATTTAAAATTCCATTAGGAATCAAACTTGAATCAAGCTTAGGAAAGGCTTCTGTAACTTGATAAGTATGTAAAGGTCTCACCACATAACAATATTTATCGTAATAATGATCTTCAATATAATTGGACTCTAATAGTTTTTGCTCAAAAATACTGTGTAATATTACATTTTCTTGTTGAGCTAACTTTTCTTTTAGATCGATAACCTTACTATTCAACGTGACTACATCTTGTGCATAGTCAGGTGCCTCTAAAACGGCCGTCACATGTAAATATAAATCTGATACATTCTTTTCTAGCTGATATAACGATGATATTTTGACACTTCTTTTATCAATACTACCGATAGATTTAATTTCAACAACAAGATCTTTAAAAACAAAATCGTGTTGTAACCGCTCTGGCCCATACCATGCCTGTAAAATTTCCTCTGCATCAGAAGGATAAGTCGTCAATAGACTATCAAGAAAATTTAGTTCTGCGAGCAACCCTCGAATTTGTTCAGGTCTTAATTTCCCATACTGAGTTGAGGAAATAAATCGTTTCCAGTTTTTAAGTTTTAATAAAAATGCTTCTACAATCCGTTGTTCTTGATCTGTTTGATCTAAATCTCGTAATACAAATTGAATGAATTGATCAAAATATTCAATCAATTTTTTATCTTCTAATTTAAATTGTAAGGCAAAGCCCTTTGACAATTCCCTATAATCCGAGCTCACAGCACCGATATCAACACGATGTTTATTAAATACATCTCTTAGATCCTTTTGATGCTGCACAATCACAGAAAAGGCATTCTGCTGATCTCTCGCAATAAAAATATTTGCTGATAAGTATTCGCCAATACGACGTGTCGTGAATGCTTGTATAGTTGGAGTACTTAATTCATCCCAAGGCAGCAATACAGCCATTACACTTCTTCCTGTACTTCAATCACTATTTTTGAATCCATATAAATACGGTTAGCATAAATTTGTACAGACTGATCTGTATCCATATATGGAAAACTTAAACTTAAGGCTGGATAGCCTAATTCATCTACAGGATTCCAATTTAATTTTTCTTCCTCTTGAATCTCATCTAACTGTGTAGACAACTCAACCAGGTAAACAATTAACAATGGTTTATTCCGTATTTTTCGAAACTCCCTACCAGTTGGCTTTTGTACCTGAGCTATTTGTTCAGTAGTAAGGCCAATTGATTCATCTGTGTTTGATCCCAATCGACTTTTATTGAGCTGATAGTTTTCATTCCCTTTTTTTGTAACCTTATTACGTTCAACAGCACGAATATCGGCAAAACTGTTCAGTTCATGTCCTGCTTCATGTCGAGATCTAAAGACAACATCTATTTTGGAATGCTGTGATTGTATTGCAACCAAATAACGTGCTGCAGCATCCATTAATACATGACTTTCAGTAACCTCTGAATCGGCACCAAAACGATATTTCGAGAGTAATTCAATCACAATTGAAAGATTAACATCGTTAAAATAGGCACCAGTTGCACATTGTTTAATAAGAGTACTCTTTGTTAAAACATCCCAAAAATCTTCTAAGACTTTATAATTTACAGCATGTATTTCTGCGTGGTCACAGAAAGTAGTTTGCTCTTGCAATTTCCCACTAAAGCTTCGTTTTAATACAACTGATTGGGCACTTTGCATTTTATTACGGGCCGTGATCATTAATCCTACATCACTTGCCCGAACATATAGACCAAAGTCTTTAGGTGTCTTTTTCAACTGATTCATTTCTGCGATTTGACGACGCACATCTTCAGCAGCCATCGTAATATGCTCATACCATGAATATGCTTCATCTGTCATATAAATACGGCAAAGATCTTCATATTGCGGACGGTAACCAAACCAACGCCCCATTTGCAACAAAGTATCGTACATCTGTGTACTGCGGTAGAAATAGCTAACTATTAGCCCTTCAATTGTCAACCCTCGGGACAGACTGAATCCGCCAATAGCAATCACCATCAAACCACGATGTCCATACTCACTATAATCTAAAGAATCGGGAGATGAACTATTCACAGCACAAGTTTTAAAGACATATTCTTTTTCAGAGTCATCAAATATTGCCCTTAGCTCAGTAGATATTTGCTCCCACCCAATGTCACCTCCATCCAAATCTTTTGCATCTGAATAAAACCTTTTAAAAGTTTTATGCAAAAATGCAATATATTCATTTTCTAAAGCATTTGGCATTGCAGAAAAACTAATAATTTGTGCACCTAAATCTTGCACAAAATCTAGCACTTTATTTTTTAATTGAATTTGTACATCAGTAAAAGTTGATACATTGATTAACATTGAACAATGTTCATGTGCATCTTTACGTATATTACGAATGCATTTAGCTATTAAGAAACAGCAAATAGCCTCTTTCAAAGATTCAGGAATATTTTTTACTGTGAGTGTTTTCTTATGCTTCATTGGAATATGTTGGCCAATCTCTTTCTCATCCAATGGTACATGGATATATTTATAATCTTGGTCCAAGAAAATTTTACGCGCCCCAAAATAATTTGTAGGTGCATCTAAGTTATAAATAAAATCTTTTGGAAACAAATCTTCTTCACAATCTCCATAGGATTCTGGATCAATAAAAATATTGGCAAATGGTGTAGCAGTATACCCGACATAACTTGCCTGATTAAAACATTTTAAAACTGTACGGATATAAAAGTTTGTTTGTGTGGGATCAAGTTCAGAATCCCTAGTATTGATAGAGGCATTATCTGCTTCATCATCAATCATCAACATCGGAGCATTAATTTTACCATTAGATTTTGCCCCATTCATATTAAAGTTGACCAACCAATCATGCAAACTACGTAATGTTGATACGTTTTTCTTAATAACTAAAATAACAGGTTTATTAAAGTTACTAATTCCCGTTGCAATACTATTTGCTAGATTTTTATTGAAGTCATAATCAACTGTGGTAAATGAAATAGGATGAGGGAAAATTCCATCACAAAAATGTGCCACACCAATTGGTGTTTTTCCTTGATCAGTACTACTAATACGACCTACGAATCCCTCATCAATACGCTGCTGAGTCTGTGAACGTAAGTTATTATGAATGCCAGCAATTACAATAATAAATTTATATCCAGCATCTGCAGCTTTTGTTAATAAAGATAGATAGTTACTTGTTTTGCCTGATTGCACATCACCAATCACTAACCCACGGCGTTGGAAATTATGGTTTGTACGGCGCGGATTTCCCATTAGACTCAAAATGCTATCATTTACGCGTGAAATTGAATTCACAACGCTCGGTCCCATCCCTTTATCTTTTAAATATCGCTCATACGCTGTTGCATATATCTTTTCCTCTGATTTAATTACTTTAATCCAATCCTGATCATGTTGAGCTTCAGCACTCACAACTGAAATACCAAGTTCCATCGTACAATTCACTTTGGACTCAACATAACGGATGATGGCATCCAAATCACCATCATAGTCAGAAAACATTGCTGCCTTTTTTACAATATTTTTTATATGCTCAATTTCAAATGGCCCATCTTGTGTAGAACATTTAATAATTGCGATTTGTGCCACGTCGTGCTGAATTGTATTAAGCATAATATTCTTCTACCCATTGATCTAAATCATTAGTGTATTGACTAAACAAGCCACAGGTCACTGCTGCATCTTTCAACTTGTCCTTAGTCATATTTTCTTCCTGCATAAACTCAGCAAAACGAAGAAATTTTTGTTTAGTTTTTTGCCGATCTACTTGATCAAACATCGCAATCTGCTTTGGGTTTACAGCCATATCAGAATAAATACTTTGCATAGGCAAACTACTTTGAATGATTTCTACCAAAGATTGAAAATGTATACGCTGATCACTAGATAAAGTGTTAAAGAAGTTTTGGTAGAGCGGGAAGTTAGTATTTAATTTATAACTAATCTCTTCACCTGAGAAACGATTCCACGGAGATTGGTTTGTTGTTAAACTTTTACTAACACGCTTCGTAGACATCCGTACACTCGCGGTCGTAATTTTCCCTATAATACGCCTAAGAGCTTCTAATACCGCATATGGTGGAGAAGCTTTTGACTTTTTAATATCAATCGTCCATTGATGATCAATTTGTTTATCAAAGTTAATTTCTACACGTGCATATTTACTGTTTTCTGTTTTAGGAATTAAACGAAACCAATCTCCCCAAACCATCAAACGATCATTGCGGTATACATAAGCACCTTGACCATTTAATAAATCACTACGTTTCTTAAAAAGCTCATATTCGGCCGAATTCATTTTACTATAATGCGGTAAAGTATATGCTTGAAGTAAGACTTCTGAATCATCAACTAAAATTTTTTCTGTGCCAATGAGTTGGGTAAATTGATTAGATAGACAAAATGGATTAAATGCTTCAATTTCATGGTGATTAAGGCATATCTTTATTTTTTCTGTTTTGGCCGTACCCTCAATAAATTTATGGAATACTAATCCTAAATGTTCTCTGAGTTTTGTTAGCAAATAACCTAAATAATTTTGTGCTTGTGTATGATTTTCAGAAAACTCTATACGGTCAATATCATCCCAAATAACAATTGTTCCGTGAACAGCTATTTGATCTAAATACATAGAATCAATTGATAGCTCACTAGGATCAATAATTTTTAATAGCCATTGATCACTTTGAACTACATAATCTAAGTCCCATTGAGCCGCAGACATCTTACCTTCTTTACAAGATACAACTGTAAGTTTTCGTGCTTGTGAAAATGATGCTGTTTTTAAACCTAAACCAAATCTTCCTAAATCTTTTTCTTCACGAATTTCTATTGGAGATTTTGTAGCAAATCTCAAAGCTTGATATAGCTCATCCGAATCCATTCCCTGACCATTATCAATAATCAAAAAACGTGGTGATGGAGTAATGCTGAAAATTAAATCAATTTTTGTCGCTGCAGCAGCTATACTATTATCAATGATATCTGCAACAGCTGTATCTAGGGTGTAGCCTATGTCTCGCATGGACTGTAAAATAGATGCAGCACTTGGTATTAATATTTTTGTGGAATTCATCTTCATCTTTATAAATAAGGATTATACTCAACCAATATACCTTATTTTAGCTTAAAACATAAAGTATCCTTATTAGACCTTTTTATTATTTAAAATCAACACCCATTCTCAAAATAAATTACAATCAATAGTTATGTATAGTCTATTAATAATATCCCATCACAAAAAATCAAACTAATAGTTTTATATAAAACCACCTACCATTTTAATTATATAACAACTAAAAATAAAATATGATATTTCAATTTATCTAAGTAAAAATATTAAGTCCACAATATTACCTGCACACAAAACCATGTAAGACTTTGATTTTAAAATTTTTTCTTGAACTTCAACCCAAAAACTAAACCAAAAAATTCATAGTGTTAGGCATTAAACAAAGTCTCGATAATATCAAGTTTATGTGACACAGTGCCAATCAAATATTAAGTATCTAGTCATAGATTCAATTTATGATGGTGCTTTCTATTAACTTCAATATCAAAATTTACCAACCTTTATTAGCAAAGTTCCATTTGAGATAGATGAGAAACTTCTAGCTCTTCACTTTCCGTCCATTGCTTAGCCATCGCTTTAGCCATTCCAGGAAAAGTTTTACTACGTAAATTTCGTCTTTGCTCAGGTGTTTTTGCTTTTTGCAACGCTTCAACATACCATAAAGGCATAGTTTTCCCATTCTGCAAATAATATTTCTCACCATGCCCAACAATTTTGGTAGGCTTTAAGGGATTTAATCCTTTCAACCATAAACATGTGGTTTTAGTAGCCTCATCACCAAACATCCATGGTTGGACAATTTGATTAGGCTTTCTGAAACGAGAGCTTAAAATACCAATAGGATTTTCAATAGCTATTTTTTTAATAGGAGCATTATAAAGACGCATCACAAAATCTATTGCTGCTTCTCTATCCATGGCTCTATTAGGAAACTTTGGATGTGACCTGCGCTCATCCTTTGGTAAAAGCTTATCTTCAGGATGATAGTACCATTTAGCACCGCTAGATGCTAAAAAAGTGCATGGAGGATGAGCAATCATTAATTCCCATTCATCTACATAAACCGTTTGACCATTTTGTAACACCCCCCCCTTATTACTAATTACTTCGAAAACATCTGTATTAAAATGCCATTCTGGATGCCCACCACTACATTTCAAAAGATCGCAACTATAAGCTTCGTGACCTAAGAGCCTCAACTCTTGTGTAACTGCTTGGCTTTCCTCACATGCAACTAAAACTTTCATTTAACTTACTAAAACCTTATAGATACCCTTTGCTATTTTTTCAGCCATCAATGGTGGCACAGCATTGCCTATCATTTTGTAGCAATACCCTTGACTGCCTAAGAAATCATAATCTAAAGGAAAAGATTGCAAAAGTGCGGCTTCACGTACTGTAATTGTTCTAGCCTGATCAACATCAGGATGTATAAACAATAATCCATCCTTCTGTAGATGAGCCACGATTGTTGGTGATGGTCTATCCCATTCTAAATTTCTATATTTACCATATTTAGTTTTTTTACCAAGAACAGTATTATAAAATTCTAATTTTTCATGTGTGGACTTACGGTTCATATCGTCTAAAATCCACTTTTTGAAAATATTAATATCTCTCAAGTTATGATAACGAGGATTATGTAAATGTACATATTGCCCTTGTCTCATGACATGAGATATATTTTTTCCTTTTTCTTTTTTAGGTTTTTCTAAAGGATAAAGTTTAGGTAACTCACCAATTATATCACCTACATTCACAAGTTTATTTGTTTTCAATTCATCAATATTTGCATAAATTTCTTTTAGCTCTAACCCTGAATCTTTGCAAACCCCGATAATTATTAGCCGATCTCGCTTTTGGGCAATTCCAAAATCTGATGCAGTGTAAAGTGTATCTTTTAATTTTTCAGGCACATTAATCTCATAGCCAATAGCCCCAAATGCTTCAAAAATTCGCTCAATCACAAGTTTATCGCCAGGTTTTGCACTTAATATACCAGGAACATTTTCAAAGACAAATAATTTAGGCTTAAACTCATCTACAACTTTGATAAAACTTTCGAAAAGATAATTACGGTAATCATTTTTCATTGAGTTTTTATCTTGGGCACGGCCTGCAATCGAGTATGCTTGGCAAGGTGGTCCACCAATAACTATATCAACATCCCGCTCACCAATTAAACCACGCAAGCCATATTTCTTCACAAAAGGGTGATTAGTTGCACCAAATATCTTTTCAGACTCTCCATTCCATTGACCAAAAATCAACTCTTCAGTTTTTTGAATATCAAAATGTATAACTGACTTCTCTGCAGATTCAGGTGTATGCTCCCATTTCTGAATAAGGCGATGACGGAGCGTGTTCACCATCGGCAATTCCCATTCAACATGTGCTAACCCATCAAATAGCCCTGATTGTGTAAAACCTTCAGATAGACCACCGCAGCCAGCAAATAAGTCAATATATGTGAATTTCCGCATCTTCATTTTAGGAACTTGATAATTAGTTACGATTATATCAATACAGAGGAAAAAAACTGGTCGCTTTTCCACCACCCCCTAAATATAAAGAGGGTATAAGTAGGATTTTCTATTAAAATACAAGAAATTGGGAGGAAATTCTTCATAAAAAATATAAACTTATTGACAGTTTGATCAAGTCCGTATTTAAAAAAGCGATGTCTCTAGCACACTTGCCCCTTTTCGCAGAAGTATTAAAATTTCACTTATATTAAAAATCAACCTGACACATAAAGACATCAGCAGTGCGAGCATTGACAAACCTAGTGCCTCTTTAAAATATTAGTAAAAAAGAACCCGAACTAGCGTTGGTATTCAAGGCACCAACCCTATAAGAATAGAGCTAGCAACCAAGGGAATTATGCTCAGGAACAACAATCGGTCTATACATCACATACCGATCAAGCCAAATCGAACGTCTAAATTTGGATCAGTATGTTCTAGGATAATTAAAGCCTGTCACATTGATAGGTTCACTTCACCCCAAACCCATCTAGAGCAGAAGGGTCAAAATTTTCATCAAACATAAACTCATCAACTCGCTCTTTTTTTAATGTCATCAAGGCATAAAAGAAACATTTCTCACATAGCTGCAACTCATATCTTTCCCCATCATGCTTGGAACCATAGCCCCCAATAAGCCGATAAAGTTCCAAACTCCAATTTAGTTGATTGGCTACATACATCACATAAAACATCTGTAACGACTTCTACCTGTCTCAGTTGTTTAATTTCCATATTAAGAACCTCTAGGTTTTAAAATAAATATCATTGCTATAATTTGTGACCCAGTTCTTAAAAACACAAAAAAAATCACAACATACTGTATATGAATTGTAAGTGGACACAAAATATGGGGTAGATCAACCTTGTTTAATATTTCAAAAAACTATAAGAGTATTCACGTGATTATTTTTTACACTTCTAAAGGACTATGGAAACGGCTTTCGATTTCAATGAAAAATTTGGCACACCTAAAAAATTGTTGTGCAAAAATTTTCTCTGTACACGACAAAAATAGATAACTCATTGAAATAATGTCATAATAATTGTTTTCTAACGACGAATACTATGACACATCTCAATGAGTTATATCTTATCTTAAACAAATATCTAAAATGGA
>NZ_VPBV01000036.1:0-22721 GCF_013418545.1 Acinetobacter sp. YH12136 | reverse complement strand
GCAAAGTCATTATGAATCTCTCGAAGTAGATGAGTTCTGGAATTTTGTTGGAAATAAAAAGAATAAACAATGGCTTATTTTTGTTCAAAAGTCATATTTTACCTCGGAGAAACCGGACATTTTTATTTTGGAGTTACATCTCTGTTTCGTATAACAGCCATTATGTTAAATGAATGATAATTGACATTTTGTTCATTAATACTGATATGCAACGAATTTTATTATATGTCACCCCTCAATTACAAATATAAATGACTGCTCGTCTAATCATCTCCATTACACAATTAAATGTTAAAATGCATAGCTACTTCATCTAAGATAAAATATATGTATCCAAATCTACAGCACAGCTTCGAAAACAGCGTCATTCTCGTTGTAGAAGATGATTATGATATTGGTGACATTCTTGAAAAATACATAAAAAATGAAAACATGCAGGTCATCCGTGCATTGGATGGACAACAAGCTTTAGAGTGCCTAAAAGCCAACTCTATCGACCTGATTCTCCTTGATATTAAATTACCCAAACTAAATGGCTGGGAAATTCTACAAATCATCCGTCAAACAAGTCATTTACCTGTCATTATGCTGACTGCCTTAGATGATCAAGTGAATAAGATCATGGGGCTAAAAATGGGTGCTGATGACTTTATTATTAAGCCATTTAACCCAAACGAAGTGATTGCACGAATACAAGCCGTACTTAGACGAAGTACAAGCCAAAATATGGAAATAACTAATATTATTCGTTATAGAAATATTGAAATTAATCCAGATCATCATCAAGTTTACATTTCAAATGGTCAAAGAAATCAGTTGCTCAACCTTACGTTAACTGAGTATAAGATACTGTTTTTGATGGCAAAAACACCGAATAAAGTCTTTACACGTAATGAATTGATCCAAAACTGTATGCCTGAAAGTGATGCTTTAGATCGCACTGTAGATAGCCATATCAGCAAATTACGCAAAAAACTTGAAGAAAATGATGTAAATGGCTTATTAATCAATGTCCGTGGCGTGGGGTATCGCTTAGATCAAAATCATGAAATTTAACTTTTTTAAAAATTCTGTTGGAATTAACTTCCAGTTTATTATCATGATGAGCCTATTCAATTTAGGCATTACGCTGTTATCTTTCATGATTGGCTATTTTGTTTATAGCTGGGCGATAAAAATAGGTTTTCTAAATACACAAGTTATTAATTCAAATGAATTTTCAGTTACCTCCGTTGACTTTATCTGGCTGTTTTTAGTGCTATTAACAGGCTTTTTTCTTTCTACTATCCTCGCCTTTAAATATGGAAAACGCTATACACAGCCAATTAGTGATTTAGCAGATGTTATTCAACAAATTCAACAAGGCAATTTAGCACTCAGAATTAAACAGCCACATCATGATATTCCACATGAAATCAAGTCTCTTATTGAGAACTTCAATGAAATGGCAAACCAACTTGAAGTATCAGTTAAGAATTCAACTGTTTGGAATGCTGCAATTGCACATGAATTACGAACACCTGTGACAATATTACAAGGTCGCTTGCAAGGTATTGTCGATGGTATATTTATTGCCGATAAAGCTTTACACCTAAGCTTATTGAACCAAGTCGAAGGCTTATCTTACCTTGTGGAAGATTTACGGACACTGACACTTATTGAAAATAAACAATTACGATTAGAACTAGAAAAGACCAATTTAAAAAATAGTATTGAAAAATGTCTGCAGATGTTTAATGAACGGTTTCATGTTAAAGGTTTAACTATTGTTTTAAATTTGACGGATAAATTGGTTTGCGTTGATATAAGAAGGATGGAACAGGTCTTTATTGCATTGTTCTCTAACTTTCTAAGATATTCGAATGCTGGAAAAATAAATATTACATCTGTAACCACAGCAGAACATTGGGTATTGACGTTTGAAGATGAAGGTCCTGGTATTGATGAATCGCATCTTAAACACCTGTTCAAACCCTTCTATCGACTGGAAGACTCTAGATCATGTCTAGATGGCGGTACTGGATTAGGCTTGGCAGTGATTGATGCAATTATTGAAGCACACCAAGGTCATATTTATTATTCTAAATCCAAAAACTTAGGTGGCAGCTGTTTTACTATTCAACTAAATCGTAAGACATCAACTCATTTATAATGTGTTAAGTTCAGATTAATACGGCTTAATTTAAACCATAAATTTAAGATAAATTGATGTCTGAACTTAACCATTCTGTTTGATGATCCTCAAATAAATTTCATCACAATGAATTCTCATCTCGATATTTAGCTAGCATAAAAAATACCACAATGGAGAGTATCCCGATGATAATCCCTGCTGTTAATAATAAATTAACATGAGCTGAACTGAAGGCAATTTTACCTGCGTTAATCAATGCTGTACCTTGTTCAACGGGTAACTGGCTCGCCACTAAATAGGTATCACCAATCGAAAGTCTGGCTTTTTCTGCTAAAACAGCAGTTAAATCTGACGGCACTTGAAGATGACTGCCAAATATATAGGCCATGAAAACACCAAATAAAGTAATACCTAGTCCTGTACCCAGTTCATAACCTGTACTTTCAAGTGAACCTGCCGCACCGCCCTTTTCTGCAGGTACTGAGCCCATGATCGCAATGGATGAAGCTGTTAAACCAATACTCAGTGTTAATCCAATCGAAGCTAAAATAAAGGGAACGATGATTCCCGGATGATGAAAATCTGAATAACTCAAACTGACCAACGCAATTGCTGCCAATATTAATGACATGGTCGCAACCAGACGGAGTCCAAATTTATTGGATAAAAAACCAGCAATAGGCCCGCCAATAGCGGCCGCAACCATAATCGGAACCATAAAAAGACCGGCTTGCAGCGGTGTTAAACGAATGACATATTGCAGCTCCATTGCCAAAGTTAACTCAACCCCTGCCAAAGCGCCTGCAGCAACCATTGCCATAATAATGCCGGCTAAAATAGCAGGACGTGAAAATAGCGAAAGATCTAGCATCGGCTGAGGAGAATTCAGCTGTTTGCGTACAAATATGGTTAATAAGCCGATAGATAAAACGACCAAAGGCAAGACAATCAACAACGACTGTTTACCGCCTAAGCCTGCTTTTAGTGCATATACAAACGAAATCAAACCGACAATCAGCAATAGCGCTTGACCAAATGCCCAATGTCCAGGGGTTATAGCTTCTTTTCGGGACAATAAGAAATAGCACATTGGTGCGACAACCAGCATGATTGGGACGTTAATCAGGAAAACTGAACCCCACCAGAAATATTCTAACAATCCCCCACCAATGAGCGGTCCAATGGCGGCACCGGCTGATCCGATTGTGCCCCAAATACCCAGCGCAATGGCACGTTCGCGACTGTCTTCGAAGGTTCTGCGAATAATACCCAATACACAGGGCATAATCATGGCACCGCCTAATGCTAATAAAGCACGTGCGGCAATCAGCATAGAAGCCGTTTGGGAAAATGCCGCAAGGACTGAGGCA
This sequence comes from Acinetobacter sp. YH12136, assembly GCF_013418545.1. Classification (NCBI taxonomy): domain Bacteria; kingdom Pseudomonadati; phylum Pseudomonadota; class Gammaproteobacteria; order Moraxellales; family Moraxellaceae; genus Acinetobacter; species Acinetobacter sp. YH12136. Next base: position 19,217 of record NZ_VPBV01000036.1, on the reverse strand, counting down.
ATTCCAAATATAACCAAGCCAATCAGCAGAATCTTACGATTGCCGACACGATCAGCCAAAGTTCCCATCGGAACTAAAAGTCCAGCCATAAGTAATGGATAAATATCAATAATCCATAAGACTTGGTTACTTGTGGCACTCAGCGATTGGGTTAATGAGGGAACCGCAACATGCAGTACAGTCATATCAATCACAATCGGCAGAAATGCAAGCACGACAGCGAGCAATATCCACCAGCGTTTCGGATCAAGATTGGTAGCTTTCATGATTAAACCTATATTGATGGTTTATTAAATCAATTCTGAAATAAAGATGTAAATGAAAGATTTGTTGTGGGCTAAACTCGTTAACCCACAGCTTTTATTCTCAGTTTTGATGCTTAATGTGCCGCTTTACGTTTCGAGAATTTCTCAACCATGCTCATGACGACAATAAAGAAAATCGGTACAAAAATAACAGCTAGAATTGTTGCGCTGATCATGCCGCCAAAGACGCCTGTACCAATCGCTTTTTGAGTTTCAGAACTAGCGCCACTGGCAATGACTAAAGGAATAACGCCACAGGTAAATGCCAAAGATGTCATTAGGATTGGACGTAAGCGCAATTTAGCGGCTGCAACGGTTGCCTCCACTAAACCCATTCCTTCTTCTCTTAGTGCTTTTGCAAACTCAACAATCAAAATAGCATTCTTTGCAGATAGACCAATAATCGTGATCATGCCGACCTTAAAGAAAATATCATTTGGCATACCACGTAACATTACTGCTAAAAAGGCGCCAATCAACCCTAGAGGGACAACTAGCATCACAGAGAATGGAATTGACCAGCTTTCATAAAGCGCTGCCAAGACAAGGAAAACGACTAACATCGACAACAGTAATAAAAACAAGGTTTGTGATTCCGACTGTTTTTCTTCTAGAGAAATCCCAGTCCACTCATAACCCACACCTTTCGGAAGTTGTTCAATCAAATTTTCCATCTCAGTCATGGCTTGTCCTGAAGATATACCTGCTGCTGGACTGCCAGAAATACTCAATGATGGACGACCGTTGTAACGATTGTATTGTTGTGGGGAATGTTGCCAAATTGGAGTAATTATTTCAGACATTGAAACCAATTTACCGCTTTGACTGTTCACCTTAATCTGAAGAATATCTTCAATACTCATGCGTGATTTGGCATCAAGTTGCACAATGACTTGCTGCATACGGTCATGATTTGGAAAATCATTGATATACATCGAACCCATTGAGGTTGAAATAATATCGGTCACATCACTGAAATTAACACCTAATGCCTGCAATTTATCTCTATCAATTTTAAGCTGTACAGAACTGCCATCTGGCAAACCTTCAGGATAGACCTCCGCCACGATTTTACTTTGTGCTGCTAATGCTAAAAGCTGATCTTGTGCTTCTCTTAAAGCAGGCATGCCAATATTGCCACGATCTAATAATCTCAGTGAAAAACCAGATGAGTTACCCAATTCATCAATTGCTGGTGGTAACACAGACATGGTTTGACCTTCTGAACTTTCAGCCATCGCTATATTGGCATTATTCACGACTTCTTGTGCCGTAATAGTACGCTCTTCGAATGGCAATAGATTGGTAAAATACATCGCTGTATTCTGACCAGATCCACTAAAACCAAAACCTAAGACCGCCATATTGTCTTTAATCCCCGTTTCTTGGTCTAAATAATTTTGAAACTCAGCAACGACTTTACGGGTACGTTCTTGAGTTGCATCCGCAGGAAGTTGAATCGAAGTCATAAACCACCCCTGATCTTCTTCTGGCATAAACGCAGTCGGAACGTGTTTAAAACTAAAAATCAGCACAATGACAATGCCTAAGAAACATAACATTGCGAGGGTTTTATGTTTAATTACTTTAAATAAACTGCGTTCATAGCGATTGTTCAGCTTCTCAAAACTGCGATCAAACGATGCAAAAACACCCTTTTTCTGATGGTCTTGATCAATCGGTTTTAACATCGTTGCACATAACGCAGGGGTTAATGTCAGTGCAAGGAAAGCTGAGAATAAAATTGAAACCGACATGGTAATGGTGAACTGACGATAGATAATCCCCACTGAGCCTGACGCCAATGCCATCGGCAAGAATACAGCGGCTAACACTAAGGTGATGCCAATAATCGGATTGGTAATTTCCTTCATGGCTTTAGATGTGGCTTCAACTGGAGATAAGCCTTCTGTCGCCATAATGCGTTCAACATTCTCAATGACCACAATCGCATCATCGACAATAATCCCGATCGCAAGCACCATACCGAACATGGTCAGCACATTAATCGAAAAACCAGCAAGCAGCATGACTGAGAATGTGCCAAGCAATGCAATCGGTGCAACAATCGCCGGAATTAAGGTGTATCGAACATTGTGTAAAAAGATAAACATGACAATAAAAACTAATGCCATAGCTTCAAGCAATGTCATGATTACTTTTTCAATCGAGATTTTTACAAAAGGTGCAGTGTCGTAAGGTATAGAGAATTTCATACCATCAGGCAGTGCTGAACCTAACTGTTCAATTTTCGCTTTAACACCTTCTGCAGTCTTGACAGCGTTGGCACCAGGACTCATTTGTATCGCCACAGCTGTAGAGGCTTTGCCATTTTCTAAAATCGCAAAGTTATACATCTGTGCCCCGATTTCGACACGAGCGACATCCGACAGTCGAACATTGGCGCCATTTTGTTGAGCACGTAAACTAATTTTCTTGAATTGCTCTACAGTTTCTAATTGACCTTGAGCAGTTAAAGGAATAGTAATTTGTTGCCCCGTCAAAGCAGGAACATCACCAATACGACCTGGTGATATCGGCAAGTTTTGGTTTTGGATGGCTGTATTCACATCTTGAATACTCAATCCATAAGAAACCAAACGATCTGGATCGACCCAAATCCGCATGGCTTTTTCAGCACCAAAATTTTGGACTTTACCAACACCGTCAACCCGCTTTAATTCTTCAATCACATAGCGAGTCATATAGTCACTGACATCAATTTCACTATATTTGCCATTCGGTGAACTTAAGCCCACCATCATTAAAAAACCAGACGACGCAGCATCGACCATCAGCCCTTGTTGTCGCACTGTTTGAGGTAAGCGTGACTCAATGGCTTTAATTTTGTTTTGCACATCAATTTGTGCAAGTTCTACATCTGTACCTGGTTTAAATGTTGCGGTGATTGTTGCTGTTCCAGAACTATCTGAACTTGAACTGTAATAAAGTAAGTTTTTGACACCTGACATTTCCCGCTCAATCAAGGTCACAACACTATCATTCAATGTTTTTGGCGTAGCACCTGGATAGATTGCCGTAATACTAATCTGTGGTGGCGCAACACTTGGGAATCGTGCAATAGGTAACTTGGGGATGCTTAGTACACCCAACAGAATAATAAATAAAGCAATCACCCATGCAAAAATAGGACGCCTAATGAAAAATTGGGACATTATTGCTGTCCTCCATTTTCCTTAATATTTGTAGGTTGCCACTGCTTAATTTTTAATTTTTGCTCAGGCTGTATACGATCAGCCCCTTCAACAATGACTTTCTCACCTGCTTGTAACCCTTGTTTGATCACATAGTTATTTTGATAACGTTGACCAAGCTGAACAGGCTTGCTTTGCGCTAAACCTTTTTGATTAACAATCGTAACATTGGCTTTACCACTAATATCATGTTGAATCGCTTGTTCTGGAACTAGGAGCGCATTTTCAACTTGAGCTCGGCTCATATTGACTCGAACATACATGCCTGGCAAAAGTTTTTGATTTTCATTATTGGCTAAAATACGGATTGTGACATCACCCGTATCAGGATCAACTTTAGTATCCGAAAATAGGATTTCACCTGTAACGTTATAAGGTTTACCCTGACTATTTAGGATTTCAACCGTATGTTTGGTATTTGACACGTCACCTTGCTGTAAAGCTTCCTGTAGTTTTTCATAATCACTAATTGATTGCTTTACATCAACATAGACTTTATTAATCTGTTGTATTACGGCCATTGCATTAGTATCACCTTGACCAACTAATGCACCCTCAGTCACTAAGATTTCACCAATCGTTCCCGAGATAGGGGCTGTAACAGTCGCATATTTAAGATTAAGTTGTTGTCTGCTTAACATGGCTTGCATTTGCGCCACATCGGCTTTTGCTTTTTGATAATCTGCTTCGGTATTGTTGTATTCCTGCTGACTAACCGCATTTACTTTTACTAATTCAGTGTAGCGTTTTAACAGCACCTGCAAACGTGTCACCTCAGCTTGTGCACGGTTTAAAGTGGCTTGATTGCTTTTTACATCTGCCTGAAATATTTCAGAATTCAATTTAAAAAGCGGTTGACCTGCTTGCACATAAGAGCCTTGCTTAAAAAGTACTTTATCAACAATTCCACCTACTTGCGGGCGAATTTCAGCAATACGGTAAGCGACAACACGGCCTGGAAGATTTTCAATTAAATTCATGGAATGCGGTAATACCGTGATGGTACTGACAACCGCTGGTGGCATTTCTGTTGGGGACTGTTCAGCATCTTTGGCTTGTGTACAGCCGATTAAAAGTACAGTTGTAATAAGTATTGAACCTATTAAATGATAATGTGTTGACATGCTTTTTCAGAGGGGGGGTTTTAGATACTACTATTTTGAAATAGCAGTGTTTATGAATTGCTGATGTTGTGTGGAGATTGTGTGGAGATTGTGTGGAGAGATTAAAAGATTTATTTTTTAATGACACGCTTAAACAGCGTGGCTTGTAAATTAGTATAAATAATTTTGTTGTTCTACAATTTTGATCGTATCTTAGTTTTTTCTCATAGTTCATGAACTTTAAAATTCTAAACCAAGACTAATATTTATATAAGCAATTGAAAATACAATACATAGTTTCTTTATACACTTATGAAGTGAACTTTAGGTGAACATAAGTTAAATAGAAATTTTTAATTAGTTCAGCACAAACGTACAATCTTTAAGGCCTATAACTCGATACCGTTCTCTCTTTGATGTTTATTGCTATCTAATTGAGTGAACTCTGTGGAAATATTTCTTTATACATTAAGCGTTATGTATAGCCCAGGCCCTGTAAATTTTATGGGGCTAAATTCTGGCCTTACAGGTCAATTAAAAAAGACTATAGGATTTTACCTAGGCATTGGTTTCGCCATGTTGATCTTATTCGTATTGTTTGGCTATATAGGTGAAGCTGTTATTCCACATGGATTGATTCATTATATTGCTTTAGCGGGTGCAATTTATACATTCTACTTGGCTATAAAAATGATTAGGGCGAATGTAGAAACAACTCAACAGCAAGAAAGCCATCTAACATTCTTAAATGGCTTATTTATTCAGTTATTAAATCCAAAAGCCATTCTCGTCATTCTACCTGTTACGACAATTATGTACCCTGCAGCCAAAATCACAGGAATCATGATCTTGATAGTTTCTTTACTGATTTCACTTGGTGCTGTTGGCGCACCATTCACCTATGCTCTGGTTGGAAAAGTATTAGGCAACAAAATTGCTAATCCTATCTGGTTTAATCGGCTAAATAAGCTGATGGGTATACTCTTGATTTTATCAGGGCTTTTTATGTTCAAAGATTTTCTTAATGGAATAAATCTGCTGTAGGACAAATTAGCCGTTCAAATCGAACGGCTATCTTTTAATATTTATCATTTTCCATTGAGTGGGAGTTAAACCAAATGTTTTTATAAAATGTCTGGTCATATGACTCTGATCAAAAAAGCCTGCATTTAAAGCAGCATTAACAATAGACTCCCCTTGAGCAAGGTAGAACTTAACTGTTTCTAAGCGACGCATGATCATATAACGGTGTGGGCTAGTTCCAAATAATAATCGGAAATCACGAGAAAGGCTCCAGCGGTCACGATCAGCATGTTTCTCTAAATCTGACAAACTTAAGTTTTCATGTGGATACGCCAAAATACACTCACGCGCTCTCTCTGCTGCCTTGTAGTCAAATTTTTTGTTTTGGTTAGATGAAGTATCTGAAATTTCACACAGTGTAGTTGCCAAATCAAATAGAGCATCTTCCTCTTCTAGGGTATCCATATAATTATTTATATTATTTAGAAAGCTATCCATTGCCCTAAACAGGCGAATATCATTACTTAAGCCATGTCTGATAAAAGGCAAAGGTTTACCCTTTAAAATGGTTTGGATCATCGCTGGTTCGATGTAAATCATTCTATAGCGATAGCCATCTAATGTTCCTGATTCACCATCATGCTTTTCATCCGGGTGTAGAACCATAGTCATGCCTGGCAAGCTATGTTGCAATGTACCTTTGTAATGAAAGTTTTGAACTCCGGAAAGAGTCCTGCCAATAGCATAAGTATCATGTCGGTGAGGTTTATAAGCATAATTGGAAAGAAATGCTTCAATTCTTTCTAATTTATGATTTTGAGTGGGGGATCTCACAATCCAATTATTTCCACTGGAGAAATCAGGCATAATTGATGGCCAATTTTTCGTAGATTCTATTGTAGATTATTTTTCACTTTTCCTAAAATTAACATAATACACGTTATACGAAGTTGAAATGAAAAATGGAGCTTAAAGCTCCCTTTTTTACTAGTTTTTTTTAAATTGCTAAGCGTAAATTCAGTGCTTTTACGACTTTAATAACAGTATCAAAGCTTGGATTTACATCGCCAGAAAGTGCTTTATAAAGACTTTCTCGACCTAAACCAGTGTCTCTTGATAATTGAGCCATTCCTTTAGCTTTAGCAATATTACCTAAAGCTTTTGCAATGAATGCCGCATCACCATTAGATTCATCGATACAGGCTTGTAGGTAAGCTTGCATATCTTCTTCTGTTTTAAGATGTTCAGCACTGTCCCATTTGCGAAGTTTGATAGCCATTTACAGCTCCTCCTCTAAATCTTGTGCTAATTGTAGGGCAAGTTTTATATCTTTACTTTGCGTAGACTTGTCTCCGCCTGCTAAAAGAATAACGACCCTTTGCCCTTGCTTACAGTAATAGATCCTGTAGCCAGGTCCAAAGAAGAAACGTAATTCAGAAACACCTTCACCTACTGGTTCAGTATCTCCAAAGTTTCCATCTTCAACCCGATCAATTCGGACTTGTATACGTCTTTTTGCCTGCAGGTCTTTTAACTTAGTAAACCAGTCATCAAAGACTTCAGTGGTATATATTGAGTACATAAGAGTAATGTATCCTATAGGATACATTCATGCAAGAAATAAACTTGAATGTATGGGGCTACAACAGAATTTCGTATAACCACCATTATGTTAAATAGATAGCAGTTGGGAGATTATTTATTCTTTCAATAGACAAAAACTTGCGGAATTTTTCTTAATTTGTAATCCTTGCGGCCAAGGGTGTCTAGCGTAGCTAAGACAGGTATTCGTTATAGTCGGGCCGCTATAATACGGATGACGAGTGCCTGTATGTTTAACCTAAATATCTTTAACAAGATCTCTAGCGAAGTATTGACCATCAAAAATGATCTTGAGCTGAATTCTGAAAATCAACTGATAACTAAGTATAAGACTTCTACTTCTGAAGATTATAAACAGGCTATTGTTTTGATTTTTAAAGAACGTGGCTATACACGTTTGGAAATAGGTCAATTACTTGGGGAGCCAAAAGCTTCATAAAATACCGATTAAACAAAGCTTGGATATAACATCCAGGCTTTATAAAAAAGTACCTAGCTGTTACCCTTGTCCTGATTTTTTTACTCTAAAACGTTCTTTCATCTTATGACACTTACGCCACCTTAAGTTTATTTATCGTCTTAAATCTGTAAATAACTCATCACTGTCTAGTGATGTGGTGTAGTCGTTTGTGTGTTGTATATATCACATCACTAGCCTATCTGAAAAATTAAAAAACAGGCTATGTTTATGTTATCTAATGTCCGAGAACAGTGGTTCTCTAACATCCGTGGGGATGTACTTGCCGGATTAGTCGTCGGTCTTGCACTCATCCCTGAAGCCATCGCATTTTCAATTATTGCAGGTGTAGATCCTAAAGTTGGTCTATACGCATCCTTCTGTATTGCCGTCGTGATTTCTTTCGTAGGTGGTCGTCCTGCCATGATTTCAGCAGCCACTGGTGCAATGGCGCTGCTTATGGTCACATTGGTCAAAGAGCATGGGCTTGAATATCTGCTGGCAGCAACAATTTTGACAGGCGTGATTCAAATATTGGCAGGCTATTTAAAGCTCGCCAAGTTAATGCGGTTTGTATCTAAATCTGTGGTTATTGGATTCGTAAATGCGTTAGCGATCTTAATTTTCATGGCTCAATTGCCTGAACTGATTAATGTGACCTGGCATGTATATGCTTTTGTTGCTTTAGGTTTAGCAATTATTTATCTATTCCCTCTGGTTCCCAAATTAGGAAAATTACTCCCTTCTCCACTAGTCTGCATCATTGCAATCACATTATTGGCAATCGCTTTAGGAATTGATGTACGGACCGTGGGCGATATGGGGTCTTTACCTGACACACTTCCAATGTTCTTGATTCCAGATATTCCTTTGAATATTGAAACATTGATGATTATTTTGCCTTATTCAGTCGCACTGGCGGCTGTAGGTTTACTTGAATCGATGATGACAGCAACTATCGTGGATGAAATGACTGATACGCCAAGTGATAAATATCAGGAATGTAAGGGACAAGGGATTGCGAATATTGCTTCTGGCTTTATGGGTGGCATGGCCGGTTGTGCAATGATTGGTCAATCTATGATTAACGTAAAATCAGGTGGCCTTACACGCTTATCAACATTCTCTGCGGGCATTTTTCTTCTTATTCTGGTTGTATTTATCAGCGACTGGCTCAAAGTGATTCCAATGGCTGCATTGGTAGCGGTAATGATAATGGTCTCTATCAGTACCTTTGAATGGAGTTCTGTCACTCAGTTAAAAGATAATCCTAAGAGTAGTAATATCGTCATGATTGCGACGGTGATTGTAGTTGTTGCTACGCATAACCTGGCTTTGGGTGTGTTAACAGGCGTATTACTTTCAGCCTTGTTCCTGGCGAATAAACTTGAAAATGATATCCAGGTGACAGCATCTTTTGAAGGAATGGCCCGTTTATATGAGTTGAGAGGTCAGATCTTCTTTAGTTCTTCTGAAAAATTCATGCAAGGTTTTGACTTTAAAGAGGATGTAAAGGAGGTGATTATTGATTTGACCCATTCTCACATTTGGGATGTAACATCAGTCGCCATGCTTGATTCTGTTGTAAATAAATTTCAAAAGAATGGTGCGAATGTCACAGTACGTGGTCTAAATGAAGCCAGTTCGATCATGATTGATAAGTATGGGACACATGCCAGAATTTAAGTTTTAAAAATTCTATATTTATATAGAATTTCTAAAATTAACATAATACACCTTATACGAATCTAAAAATGGGAGCCTTTAGCTCCCATTTTTACTATATTTTTAAAGTTTTAAGCGTGTTGTACTGTGAGTTTTAAGCCTAAAGCATTTACTACACGATTAATCGTATCAAAACGTGGTGCTGAATCCTGACGTAGGGCTTTGTAGAGTGCTTCACGCCCAATCCCTGCTTCTTTAGCGATTTGAGTCATGCCACGAGCTTTAGCAATAACACCAAGTGCATGGGCTAATTCAGCTGGATCATTTTCTTCAAGAACCATATTGAGATACATCACAATGTCTTCTTCAGTTTTGAGCGACTCAGCCATATCAAAACTTGGTAAATCAGCGACTTTAACCATTTTAATCCTCCAATGTTTTCGATAGTTTGACTGCCCGATCGATGTCTTGTTGTTGAGTTGATTTATCTCCACCACCAAGCATTACAATCACAACGTCACCATGTTGGATGTAATACATCCTCCATCCAGAACCGAAGAATTCTCTCATTTCCCAAACGCCATCTTGGAGAGGTTTAATGTCTCCCCAGTTTCCACGTTGAACCTTATCTAATCGACGATTCAGGCGGATACGGGTCATATTGTCTTTAATGCCATCCAACCATTCATCAAATTCTGGAAGACGTTTAATTTCAATCATGAGGATTCCTTATCTTCTCACTATATTGTATTCGATCGAATACAATATGCAAGTAATTTATACGAACATCCATTAATTTCGTATAACACCATTATGTTAAATACATAATTTTTTTGGTTAAAATTTAAACTTTTTTACTGTTTTTCAGGCAAGATGCATATTTTTTTGAAGCCATACTTTCCTTGTCAGATGTTCAAACATTTTAAGGAGAAAGCAATGACACAAACAGCGAATGATCAACGTGCTACAGTAAAAAATCCTAATAATATTCAACATGCGCAGAATCAGGACAACCGTAGCCGACAATTGAATCCTAATCATAAACCTACGAAATCTAAATAAGGATGAAAACTATGAGCACAGCAGGTTGGCCTAGTACTACTGGAAATCCATCAGGTGGTGGCCGAGACAATAATCCACCTCGTAAATAAAAATTTATTTATCTTGTAATATCAATTCAGAAGGCCAAAGATATTGGCCTTCTGAAGGATATTTCTTCAGGAAGGCTTCCCATATCACGATAAAATCTTCTGATGTAGCTAACGTAGAAACGCTGGCTGTTTTTTGAAAATGTTTATAATAAAAGTCTTGCCAAAAATATATTAACCATAGGCCAGCTATGGCATTAATACTTTCAAACCACTTATCTTCTGGAAGTTCATTTTTCAGGAATAAATAATTCTCTTCTGAGACTTGTTCATAAATTTCATCATTTTTAAACTCACCATAAGGTAGACCTAGGAACTCATAGACTTCATTCAAGTAGCATAGTCTTCTGTTTTCTCTAACTTTTTTAATTAGTTGTATAAATTCTTTAATTTGTTCATCTTCGAGAGAAGGATCTAACCATTGCTCAAAACCATTAGTTGGAGGAATAGTCTTCAGAATCTCGACTTTATGTCCTTTTGTTGCTTCAAACTTTGCATTTATCTTTAAGATAAATAAAAGAAAATCTGTAAAAGTTTTTGATGGGAAGTATGGTCGTTTATTTTTAAACTTAAACTTTAATGCTTGGTTTAGTGAGATTGATTGGAATCCCCACTTCTTAGAAATTAAATGATCTAAGTGAATTAAAATTAGCAGTATATTGACGCCAGAATTTCTAAGCATCTCATGACTAATAATATTCTTTAAATCACCGTTAAAGCTAAAGTTATTTACCAGAAAATCATGTAGTTTGCAGACATCTTCATATAAAAAATTATTTTTTTCTAATTCTGAAAATAGCTTTATATGCTCATTCCAATAAAAAAAATCGTTATTCTTAATTGGATATAGTTCTAAGATTTTTAAGCAGTATGCAAAATTATAGTTTTCTTCATCTACAGCTAAAGAAGTTGCTGAATTAAGTACGAAAAACCCCATTTCTGAAGCAAATTCGGATTTAATTTTAACTTTAGCTATTTCATCATTTTTAAATGGAACATTAGTATATTTTTTCTCAATTTTACCTAGTTTCTTAGCCAGGTTTTTATCCATATTTTTCAATATTAAACAGTAGAATTCTAAAGGATTCATGGATGCCCTAATTTTTTAAAAAATCTAAAATTAACATAATACACCTTATACGAAATGCGTTTGTAACTCCAAAATAGAAATGTCCGGTTTCTCCAAAGTAAAAATGTCCGCTTTTAGAATATGCGCTTTTGCGATTATCGAAGCGGACGGTTTGATATGTTGGTGTCTATGTCGGATAAAGAACTTAAACGATTGTCGGTCGTGCAGGAAATCTGCGATCAACGCATAACTCAATCCCAGGCTGCTCAGCTACTTCATATTTCAGAACGTCAGATCAGGCGTTTACTGCAAAAATACAAAGCTCAAGGCCCAGCTGCATTAGCCCATGCCGGTCGTGGTCAAACCAGCAATTCCAGGCTTCCTGAAGAACTCAGGCTCAAGTGCCTCAATATGGTTGCTGAGCAATTCCATGGTTTCGGACCCACTTTAGCGCATGAAAAGCTGACTACCATTCATGGATTCGATATTTCAGTGGAAACCCTGCGTTCCTGGATGATTGCAGCCGATTTATGGATTCCTCGCTCCAAACGCCTGAAACGCCCATATCAGCCTCGTTATAACCGGGACTGTTATGGTGAACTGATCCAAATTGATGGCTCACATCATGACTGGTTTGAAGGAAGAGCCCCTAAATGCTGTCTATTGGTGTTTATCGATGACGCCACAGGAAAATTGCAGCACTTACGCTTCTGTGAGTCAGAATCAGCCTTTGACTATATGATTTCAACACGTTTGTATGTTGAGCAGCATGGTAAGCCTTTAGCCTTCTACAGCGATAAACATTCAGTCTTCAGGGTGAATCAAAGCAGCAAGAAAGACACCAAGATTACGCAATTTGGGCGCGTACTCAGCACCCTGAATATCGATATTATCTTCGCTAATTCACCACAGGCCAAAGGCCGTGTAGAACGAGCCAATAGAACGCTTCAGGACCGTCTGATCAAAGAAATGCGCCTGGAAGGCATCTGTTCGATTGAACAAGCGAATGCCTGGCTACCCTGCTTCATTGAGCAATTCAATCAGAAGTTTGCCAAGATGGCCTTTAATCCCAAGGATCTACACCGGACTGTCACTGAAACAGCCGAAGAATTAGATGATATTTTTACCTGGCGTGAACCCCGCAGAGTCACGAATAGCCTGACGATTACTTATGATAAATGCGTATATCTCCTGGAAAACACGGAAGAAAACCAAAGATTGATTAGTAAGTATCTTGAGTTCCTGGAATACCCGGATGGTACAGTCGCGATTGAATATCAGGGAAGAAAAATCAATTACAGCATCTTCGATAAATTAAGTCAGCTTAACCAGCGAGAGATTGTTGAGAATAAACGTTTAGGTGCAGTTCTCAATCATATTCAACAACAGCATGAAGAATTGGAACAGCAAAACAAACGTAATCGTTCTCAATCTATGCCAAGCAGACGTGCACAGAAGACAGTAATCAAAGAACGAAATCTGAATCCTGTGCTTGACTTGGAAATGTCTGTATAGGACATTTCTATTTGGTTTTAAGGTAGGACATTACTACTTAGGAATAACAGCGTTATAATTCTCTATAGAAATCAATGCTGTAGTTTCTAGTTGATAGCCCATCTTCCCCAAGGTGGGCTTTTTTTATGATTTTTCACGTTCCACGCTTATTATTTAATCAAAAGACCTCTTGCGAAAGTATAGTTTATCTAATTTTTGAATTGGCTAAAACCTCATAAAATATAGCTTTTGGCTGCTTAAAATTTGACTAACGCAAGAATTCTAAAGTTTCTCAACTTTGATTAGCTCAAATAAATACCATTTCTCTTTTTCTAGGTCTCTTTAAATCACGAATTATGTAACTATAGAGTATAGCCTAACGGAACAAAATAAAGTCTTAAAAAGCAACTCAAAAACCGTATTTATAGACTTAATATTTAATTTCGGTACAATATGTATTTAATTATCTAAACTCTAACGGTACAGAATGCCTAATCAGGTCGGATATATTCGAGTCAGTTCAACTGAACAAAATACTGAACGTCAATTAGATGGAATCAGCCTGGATAAGACCTTTACTGAAAAGGCAAGCGGTGGTAGCCGTGAACGTCCTCAGTTAAATGCAATGCTCGACTATCTGCGTGAAGGTGATACGGTGCATGTTCATAGTATTGATCGTCTGGCACGTAATACAAATGATCTGAACGAAATTGTGAATAGTCTGAATGATCGTGGTATAACCATTATTTTTCATAAAGAGAATTTGACCTTCAGTCATGATGTAGCACAATCGGCAATAAATAAACTCATGTTTCAGATGCTTGCTGCATTTGCAGAGTTTGAACGCTCCATGATCCGTGAGCGTCAAAAGGAAGGAATTGCAAAAGCCAAAGCGAAGGGCTTATATAAGGGAAGAAAGCGGAAGGTTGACTATGTTGAAATACGAAAAGCAATGGCTGAAGAAAATTCAACATTTAGAGGTGTTGCAGAAAAGTTTAAAGTAGGGATAGCAACAGTACAAAGAGCTTTAAAAGAAGAAACTAATAATCAATAAGGTTGATTAATGAAGACGCTTAGATATTCAAATTTAGAAAAGATCATGACCATTTATACTGAAATTTCTACTTATATTACATTTCATAATGCGACTGGTTTAACAGATATAAATAAATCAATGGAAGATTTTTGAACCGTACCGGGTTTGTCGGAGACCAAGCTTTCTGAGAGAATGTCCCGATGAAAAAAGTAAAATATACCCCTGAAATCAGAGAAAGAGCGGTTCAATTATTGATTGAATCCGAGAAAGATTATCCATCGAATTGGGCTGCGATCACCGCTATTGCTCCCTGAGCAGTATACTGCGCAAGGGTTGTACTCCTGAAACACTACGTGTTTGGTATCAAAAATATTTAGATAAACAAAATCCAGTTAAAGTACAGCAGCTTTCAGACCAAGAACGTATCAAACAACTCGAACGCGAAAATAAAGAACTGCAACGCGCCAATGAAATTCTACGTAAAGCAGCCGCTTTTTTCGCCCAGGCGGAGCTCGACCGCCCACACAAATAATGGTGGATTTTATCCATAATAATAAAGAGCTGTACGGAGTCGAGGCGATTTGTAGAATTTTACCGATCGCACCTTCAACCTATTACCGGACTCTAGATCTCTGTGAAAATCCAGAACATCGAGCAAAGCGAGATTTACATGACTTGCATCATGCTGAGGAGATTAAACGAATTTGGAAGGAAAGTTCAGGTCGGTATGGTGTACGTAAAGTCTGGCAAAAACTGAAACGTGAAGGCTATATTATTGCGCGCTGTACTGTTGCTCGATTAATGCAAAAGCTAGGTATAAAAGGTGTTTGGCGTGGTAAGAACAAACAAACCACCCGTAGCCGAGATGATCAAAAACGAGCGGATGACTTGGTAAAACGTAATTTTACTGCTGATCATCCTGACCAACTGTGGGTGAGTGACTTTACGTATATTCAAACAAATTCAGGCTGGGTTTATACTGCATTTATTATTGATGTGTTCTCACGAGCAATTGTTGGATGGAAAGTATCGACACGGATGAATACAGATATGGTGCTCGATGCATTGGAGCAAGCATTTAGGGCGGCAGAGGGGGCTGGAACGCTGAGTGCGCCCATGCCGCATTGCAAAGCAAAAGATAATCGGATAAAATGTAGCAATTCATATTCGTAAGCGTGGAGTAATCAGATGGGAAATTCCAAGTCAGCAGACAAGTAAGCCGCAACAACCAGTATTGTTGTTGCGGCGCTCTGTAAGGCTAGTCTCATCTGATTGCTGACGAGCAGACGTCGCCCGGTATTCCTTAATCGAGGGTTGATTCGTCATGACCACCACACGCCCCGCGTGGGCCTATACGCTGCCGGCAGCACTGCTGCTGATGGCTCCTTTCGACATCCTCGCTTCACTGGCGATGGATATTTATCTCCCTGTCGTTCCAGCGATGCCCGGCATCCTGAACACGACGCCCGCTATGATCCAACTCACGTTGAGCCTCTATATGGTGATGCTCGGCGTGGGCCAGGTGATTTTTGGTCCGCTCTCAGACAGAATCGGGCGACGGCCAATTCTACTTGCGGGCGCAACGGCTTTCGTCATTGCGTCTCTGGGAGCAGCTTGGTCTTCAACTGCACCGGCCTTTGTCGCTTTCCGTCTACTTCAAGCAGTGGGCGCGTCGGCCATGCTGGTGGCGACGTTCGCGACGGTTCGCGACGTTTATGCCAACCGTCCTGAGGGTGTCGTCATCTACGGCCTTTTCAGTTCGATGCTGGCGTTCGTGCCTGCGCTCGGCCCTATCGCCGGAGTATTGATCGGCGAGTTCTTGGGATGGCAGGCGATATTCATTACTTTGGCTATACTGGCGATGCTCGCACTCCTAAATGCGGGTTTCAGGTGGCACGAAACCCGCCCTCTGGATCAAGTCAAGACGCGCCGATCTGTCTTGCCGATCTTCGCGAGTCCGGCTTTTTGGGTTTACACTGTCGGCTTTAGCGCCGGTATGGGCACCTACTTCGTCTTCTTCTCGACGGCTCCCCGTGTGCTCATAGGCCAAGCGGAATATTCCGAGATCGGATTCAGCTTTGCCTTCGCCACTGTCGCGCTTGTAATGATCGTGACAACCCGTTTCGCGAAGTCCTTTGTCGCCAGATGGGGCATCGCAGGATGCGTGGCGCGTGGGATGGCGTTGCTTGTTTGCGGAGCGGTCCTGTTGGGGATCGGCGAACTTTACGGCTCGCCGTCATTCCTCACCTTCATCCTACCGATGTGGGTTGTCGCGGTCGGTATTGTCTTCACGGTGTCCGTTACCGCGAACGGCGCTTTGGCAGAGTTCGACGACATCGCGGGATCAGCGGTCGCGTTCTACTTCTGCGTTCAAAGCCTGATAGTCAGCATTGTCGGGACATTGGCGGTGGCACTTTTAAACGGTGACACAGCGTGGCCCGTGATCTGTTACGCCACGGCGATGGCGGTACTGGTTTCGTTGGGGCTGGTGCTCCTTCGGCTCCGTGGGGCTGCCACCGAGAAGTCGCCAGTCGTCTAACCGACGACTGGTAGCAGGCCCGCTCCGATGCGGCGCACTAACCATCGAAACCTCGTGAATGTCGGTATCCTGTCTGGCAGGATACCGCTCATTTCCCTTGTTCAGTTCATCGCCGTCGCCGAGCATCTGAATTTTCGGCATGCGGCCAAGGCACTTGGTATCAGCCAGTCGAGCGTCAGCGCGCGTGTGAAAGCGCTGGAGGATAACCTTGGTGTCCTGCTATTTGAGCGCCATGCGCGGGGCGTTCGGCTAACAGACGCAGGCAGGCACTTCATGGAGCGTGTCACGGCGGGTGTCGATCAACTCGATCACGCAGTGAAGACCGCAGGCATGACAGCTCAAGGAGAATACGGCCGGCTTCGCATCGGCATCCATGCCTTAATCCCACGCAGCTTTCTCACGGAGCTGATCCGTCATTATCGGGAAGAACATACGGGCATTGAGGTTGAGATCACCGAAGGCACAGCCCGCGATGCGGTGATGCAGCTTCGTGCTGACCAGCTCGACGTGGTGTTCGTCGCGGGCAAGCCCGAGATGCCCGACTGCCATACCCGACCGATCTGGACCGAACCGCTGGTGGCCGTGCTATCGGATGGGCATCGCCTCGCCGGGCAGTCCGCAATCACTTGGTCCGATCTGGTCGGCGAGACTTTCATTGTTCGCTATGGTGGCACCGGCCCGCAGGTCCATGACCATATCGTGCTGCGCCTTGCCGGGCGTTGGCCCGCACCGTCGATCCGGCGCTTTGATGTGGGGCGCGACACGCTGCTATCTATGGTCGGACAAGGCTTCGGCATCACTATCGTCGGCGAGGCAACGTCATTGTTGCCGACGACCGGCATCGTCTTCCTGCCCTTCCTCGATGAACCGGAGCCGGTTGCCTTTACAGCCGTCTGGTCGCCGTTCAATCGCAACTCCGCACTGAAAAATCTACTCAACCTCGCAGGCAAAATGAAGCGTGACGGCGATTCGCCCAATCGTTTCCTGGATGGCACTCGACCGGCACGATAACGGCACAGGCGATCCATCCTATTTGCCGCCGATAGTATCCGGCAGCCCTCCGGCATCCTCTTTCCTGTTGCCCGTCCCGATTTTGCCTACTCTCTGATCGGCTCCGTCTCTTTTGCCGACTGGAGCCTGCATTGCGCGGAGGCCGAATCCTTTGGGGTCAGATCGCCGTAGTCATCACCATCGTTCTGGTGATGACACTGAGAAATTTGACGATAATCAAAATACTGACCTGCAAAGAAGCGCTGCATACGTCGATAAAATGATTGTGGTAAACACTTGATGGGCAAGGCTTTAGATGCAGAAGAAAGATTACATGTTTGCTTTAAAATAATCACAAGCATGATGAGCGCAAAGCACTTTAAATGTGACTTGTTCCATTTTAGAGATTTGTTTAAGATAAGATATAACTCATTGAGATGTGTCATAGTATTCGTCGTTAGAAAACAATTATTGTGACATTATTTCAATGAGTTATCTATTTTTGTCGTGTACAGAGATTTTTTTCAATTTCATTTGCAAATTTCAATTCATCTAATTTATTTTCAGATGTTGAGGCTTCAATTTCTTTAACTTTCTCTGAATTAGTCCAATTATTAATCGTATTTGAATTGGTAACATGAGCGGCGGCAGTTAATGATGTCGCCAGCGCATCAAATCCTTGAGCTATTTCAGCTCCTACCGCACTATCTAAAGCTAAAGATTTTCCTGTCTCAATTGCTAAACGGACTGGGCCTGAAATCATTAGTCCTACCGCAAGTTGAACAGTACCTAAATCAACTCCAGTATCTTCACTAATCTGCTTTATATTATTTCCTAAATCAGCAATATTGCTTAATATCGTCATACCAACTGTGGTTTGGGTCGTAACTTTTGTCTCAATGTCAGTTCCTTTCGCATAAATTACTTCTTGTTCATTTACGCCTATTTTAGGTTGTTTAAAAATCGTTTCTAAACCAACACCAGATTGAGCTAATGTATCTAGTTGACTCTGAATTTCACTAAACTCTTTTGCTGCATAGAAAAAATCTAATTTAGAAAATAAAGCTTCAACTTCTTTTGGCTCTATCCCTCGTTTGAGCAATTCACTTGCAACTTTGTCACCAACTACACCCGTTTCTTTATATTCACTTGGTAAATTGTAAAGCCTTGCCTGAATATTATTTAGTGTTTGTAAAGCCTTATCTTTATACTCACCCGCTGGTAAGGCTTGTGCTAAATTTTCTGCACTTTGACGGAAATTCTCTGGCAAATCCTTCTGTTCTTGAATAATCTCCTGTCGTCCAGCTTCTGTCAGTAATCGATGATCAATCGTTACTGAACCATCCAGCATACCTGTGGTCTGATCACGAGTAATTTCTTGGGTATTGTTGATATCACGGTTGGTGGTATGGTAATCCTCCCATAAATAACCGAAGTTAAAAGCAGAGGTTAAGCAGCCATTAGAGGTGGCTTTCCTTTGTTAGCTTGATGTGGTCTTTCATGGTTGTAATGCCACAACCAGTTTGTTGCATAATCTTGTACTTCATCCAAAGTATCAAATAAATGCTTGC
>NZ_VPBV01000035.1:0-23775 GCF_013418545.1 Acinetobacter sp. YH12136 | reverse complement strand
GCCTATTTAAGTGATGTGCTGAAAAGGTTGCCGACACATAAAGTGACTCAGATTGAAGAATTGCTACCACACCGCTGGAAACCTGAACCGAATTAAAAAATAGGCATGGGGTTCAGCGGACGCTTACCTTTAAACTCCAAAGTACGGTGCTCAGTAGCGATGCTTGCTCAGGCACTTTTGGTGGCAACTGCTTTAATTCTCGCCCCTGTTTGAAATAAAGCGCAATCGGTTGCCAACGATACTGCAAAGAAGCTTGTTTTAGATAGTCTTGAGCTGAATTTAAATTATTGATATTTAATGTATTGATATAGTTTTGGGTGTTTGATCGTCCATCGGCATTGATTGGATGTAACAATACGATGATGGGCTTATTCCAGTCTTGATTCTGATCACGCCAAGCATTGACTGCAACGACCAGTAAAACCAGCAATAAGCATAAAATTCGGATTTTTTCCACATACTTTAAATATCTTTAGGCAATCACTTTACCGAGTTTAATCTTATTATCTTTAAACTCGACCCCCACATCGGATTAAGATTCACAAAACCTCTCTGTTTTTTATTTTTCACATTTCAAATTATATGATTTAAAAAAATGCTGACCGAAGCCAGCATTTTGTAATTTGGATAATTAAGCCTCAACCCATTTACCATCTTGGTAAACCAATGACCATTTGGTTTGTTTGCCTTCAGGCGTTTCCGAACCAATATATTGCGCTTGATTCTTACGGCTAAATTTCACCAATGTTGGATTACCCTCTGGGTCTGCATCAGGTGCTTGCAAAATAAATTGATATTTTGGATCAAGCTGTTCTGCAACAGTACGCAATTCCGCGACTTTCGGCGCACGGGTTTCACGTACTTTCGGGAACTTACTGGCTGCCAAAAACAAGCCTGCTGCACCATCACGCAACACAAAGAAATCATCGTGTTTGGTTGAGCGTAAATGTTCCATTTTAATTGGATCAACACGCGGTGGCGCAGGCTGACCATTCTTGAGTACTTTACGTGTGTTTTCACAACTGGTGCAGGCAAAATAAGGGCCAAAACGACCTGTTTTCAACTGCATTTCGCCATCACACTTGTCGCACGGAATGGTTGGGCCATCATAGCCTTTAATTTTGAACTCGCCTTCTTCTAGCTCGAAACCTGCACAGTCTGGGTTATTCCCGCAAATATGCAGTTTACGACCACCATCAATCACGTAACTATCCATAGCCGTTTCGCAAATTGGGCAGCGTTTTTTAGACATCAAATCTGCAGTTTCAGCGGCATCATCATCCGACAATGCGGCAAGCGACTCGACAGGAGTCAGGTTCAAAGTTCCCTTGCAACGTTCTTTTGGTGGCAAGTTATAGCCTGAACATCCCAAGAAAACCCCTGTTGTACCTGTACGAATCTGCATTGGACGTGAACATTCTTTACAATGCACGGCATCAACTTCTACAGGGAGATTACGGCGCATGCCTTGTTCGCCCTGTGCATTGGTCAAACGCTGTTTGAAGTCACCATAAAAACTGTTGAGTAAGTCTTTCCAGTCACGTTCACCATCTGCAACCTTATCTAGCTGACCTTCCAAGTCTGCTGTAAAGTCGTAGTTCATCAGATTATTAAAACTTTCATCCAGGCGGTCTGTAACAATCTCACCCATTTTTTCGGCATAAAGACGACGGTTTTCCAGTTTGACATAACCACGGTCTTGAATAGTTGAAATAATCGCAGCATAGGTCGATGGACGTCCAATACCTTTTTTCTCAAGCTCTTTCACCAAAGAGGCTTCGGTAAAACGCGCAGGTGGTTTGGTAAAGTGTTGCGATGGATCAAGCTTTACTAATTTAAGAATTTCACCGACTTTAACTGCAGGCAGTAACACATCATCATCCGATTTGTTTTGCCCACGCACTTTAGTAAAACCATCAAAAACCAGCGTACGACCTTTGGCTTTTAACTCAACACCATTGGCATCCACTAAAATGGTCGATGATAAATATTCGGCTGGTGTCATTTGGCAAGCGACGAACTGACGCCAAATCAGATCATATAAACGCTGTGCATCGCGTTCTACACCCACTAAATTGTCGCCTTTAAGCGCAACATTAGATGGACGAATCGCTTCGTGCGCTTCTTGTGCACCTGCTTTATTGCCATAACGATTTGGTTTAGCAGGTAGGTATTTTTGACCAAACTCCGCTTCAATATGTGTACGCACCATATTGACCGCGTCATCACTCAGGAAGGTCGAGTCAGTACGCATATAGGTGATAAAACCTGCTTCATACAAACGCTGTGCCAGCATCATGGTTTTCTTGACTGAAAAACCAAGACGGGTACTCGCTGCCTGTTGCAGCGTTGACGTGATATACGGCGCACTTGGGTTGACTTTGGTCGGCTTATCTTCACGTGCAGATACGGTGTATTGCGCATCTTTAATCAAGTTCAGTAAAGCATCGGTTTCAGCTTTGTTGCGTAACTTGAGGGTTTTACCCGCTTGCTTAACCGCTTCTAGACGAATGTCATCTTTTTCAGATTTAGTATCTGCAAAGACTTGCCAATATTCTTCGGGTACAAAGGCGCGAATTTCACGCTCGCGCTCCACAACCAGCTTCACCGCAACTGACTGCACTCGTCCTGCCGATAAACCACGGGCAATTTTTTCCCAGAGCAGTGGCGAAATCATAAAACCCACCACGCGATCTAAGAAACGACGTGCCTGTTGGGCATTGACTTTGTTGGTATCTAAACGCGCAGGATGCTTAAAGGCTTCTTGAATCGCATTTTTGGTAATTTCGTTAAACACGACACGTTGATAACGTGAGTCATCTCCACCAATGACTTCTTTTAAGTGCCACGCAATCGCTTCCCCTTCACGGTCCAAGTCCGTTGCGAGATAGACTTCATCGACCTGCGATGCCAGTTTTTTTAATTCAGCGACTACATTTTCTTTGCCTGGCAGCACTTCATAGTGTGCTTTCCAGTCATGTTCAGGATCAACCCCCATACGGTTGACTAATGCTTGTTGAGCTTTTTCAGCTTTCTGAGCCTCGGTCAGTTTGGTTCGGGTGGTGGTTTTCTTTTCTGTGGTTTTTGCGCCACCACTGGTTGGCAAATCACGCACGTGACCGACCGAAGACTTCACAATGTAGTCCGAACCAAGATATTTATTGATTGTTTTCGCTTTTGCAGGCGACTCCACAATCACTAAGGCACGTTTGTGACCAGCTTCAGATTTGGCTGCAGTGCTTTTGGATGTGGACCGAGGAGCGTTCGCCATAAGTAACCGTATTTCCTATTTAATGGTTTAAAAATTAACGTTCAGCCAAGCTATGTAAAAAGGCTTTCATCTCATCTAATTGAGTTGCGCGAAGATCGGCTTCTTCATCCCAATAGATTCCTACACAGTTTGCCTGCATATCAATAGCATAAATGCCCTTTAATGCAATGGGTAAGCCTTGGAATTTCTCATCGCCATGCAACAGTTCTAGCTTTTGGTCTGTCACTAAAGCACGCATTAACGGTAAACGTGCATCGGCAATGAGTACACTGTAATACGCCACCATACTGGCACGTGATTCCGTGGCTTTCGGGATTTTTGTCCAGTCAGGCGCAACCACCAAACGAGGGTGTAGTCCCATTTTTCGGGCTTTTTCACGCATCAATCCTAAAGCTTTTTCTCTTGGGCTGACACGCAGACCAAAAATAGAGCCCATCACAAATATAATGATGGCAACGGCAACCCAAATTCCAGTATTTTCCATAGTACAACCTTTCTATTCTTATATTAGAGTTGCATAAGCACAATATAAAACGCAAGATTAAAATAAGCTGTGATTTATTTATTTCAAGTGTTTTAGTCTATCTGCCTACAAACAGCTTAAAATCGTCTTACGTGAAAAGGCATCATTTTCAAAACTTTAAATGGTTGATAAATGATGACTTAAATCAGTCGTATCGATAAAAAACTATCTTGCAGATGGGTTTTAAATCGACTCATGCCATTAATCGAAAAATTCTAAAACTTAGCTTAAAAACATCTCATGACTATATAGAACTTCATGTCCATTCCAATAAATATAGCCTTTTTCAATCAGTTCTTTGAGCAATAAACGAATATCAGACTTTGGAAATAACCGCTCTAGTAAATCACGCAACTCATAAATATCTTTCGGTTTTTCACCCTTTAGCTCACGTAACTTTTTGGCAACCTCCCATTGCACAGGGTCAATTTGGCTAAAGTTTTTAAATAAACTGTGCTGAGGATGTACCTCTGCGGCTTCAGTTTGCGCCACGATTGTAGAAGTGACTGTCGCCTCTTGCGTAGATTCTTCCACAGCATCCAAGTCAAGTTGAACCCACTGCTTCAGTACTTTTTTACGAAAGCTAATTTGCTCATCCACCCGCTTTACAATTTTCAGGTTCATCAACATGCCAACCACATGCTGCACTTTGTCTGCCTCAAGTTGCAAAATATTGGCAATCGAGTTTTTTAAAGCCTCTACGTTGGTTGGCTTGCCTGACATTTTTGCCAACGCATCACAATACTTTTTTACCAACAGCAATTCAGGTTTGTTGCGAATTGCCATTGGGCTTGGTAAACGATTTTTGCTTTTCCCAGACTGCGTTTCAGGCTGAATATGAATCAGGTGACAGGCAATTTCAGATGCTTGCAACATTTCCATTAAAATCTGAATACTATCAGCCGCAGAAATCACTTCAACTTGTGTTTCTGGCTCTAGCAGTGCCATCAGTTGCCCCACCACCACCGCATATTCAAACTCTTTAAACTCTGCGCGCGGGCTGTCTAAAATCATAAGCTGACCGGTACTGATCCAGCCAGCCAACTCAGTTAAATCCTGCAAGTTATATTCAAATTTTCCTGCACAATTAAACAGATACACACTCGGATGATGCTCAATAATTTCTCGCAACAAAGTCGCGGTAGGCTGGTTGTTTTCAAGGTCAAGTAACACAACTTTAAAGGACATAAACTTTAGCGGACACAATAGGGTTTAAAAGATTCAGGCACAGCAGCCGAGCATTACAGCGGGAAGTACAGCAAAGGTCAAATTAAAATCAGCACGGAAACCAATACCGTTGATTAAGTACGATTGATTAATAGTGTGGTGGGCGATTGGTCATCGGGTCAAATGGTGCAATCCCATCCGACAAATCTGCCGACTCTACCCGCTGATATAACAACTGCATTTGTTTCTTTAAATCAGCAATTTCCAGACTTTGATGAACCACTTGTTCATTCAATTGCTCAACTAAATCGTCCAAAAATGCAATTCGCACTTGCAAATCTTCAATGGGTGCGGAAAATGACGCCTGATCATCTATACTTTGTTTAGTCATTTCAAATCCTCATTTGAGATTTTTTAGGAAACACTATGGCCTATATTACTTTAAGGGATGTCCAACTTGCATTTGGTGGACCTGCCTTGCTCGACGGCGCGAATTTTAACCTAGAACGTGGCGAACGAGTGTGTTTGATTGGCCGTAATGGAGAAGGTAAGTCTACTCTACTTAAACTGATTGAAGGAAGTTTACTGCCCGATGCAGGTGAAGTGTCTATTCAAAATGGCATCACCATTGCCATGTTGGCGCAAGATGTGCCCATGGATTCAGGCAAAGTCGCCGATATTGTTGCTGATGGTGCAGGCGAAGCTGCTGCAGTATTAAAAGCCTATCACGAAGCCAGTGATGCCTGTGTATTGGGCGATATGGATGCCTGTGACCGTATGGGGAACTTGCAACACAAGCTAGATCAGCTTGATGGCTGGGCGCTAGAAAATAAGGTCAATGCCATTTTAAGTAAAATGGGACTTGATCCAAATGCCGACTTGGCCGATTTATCGGGTGGACGTAAACGTCGTGTGTTGTTGGCACGTGCCCTACTCACCCAACCTGACGTATTGTTGCTAGATGAGCCGACCAACCACTTAGATGTGGAAAGTATTGAATGGCTAGAAAAATTTTTACTCGATCAAAATAATTTAACTCTACTGTTTATTTCGCATGACCGTGCTTTTGTCGATAGTATCGCCACCCGCATTGTCGAGTTAGATCGTGGTGTATTACGCAGCTACGAAGGCAACTATTCGCGTTATTTAGATTTAAAAGCGCAGCAACTTGAAGCTGAAGAAAAACAAAATGCGCTGTTTGATAAAAAACTGGCCGAAGAAGAAGCATGGATTCGTCAAGGCATTAAAGCACGTCGTACCCGCAACGAAGGACGTGTGCGTGCTTTAAAAGCCTTACGTGAAGAATCCAAAGCACGTCGCTTCCAACAAGGCAAAGTCAATATGGCAGCGCAGGAAGCCAATCGCTCAGGTAAACTGGTCTTTGATATTGAACATTTACAAGTGGCCTTTGGCAATCAAGCTCCAATTATCAAAGACTTTTCAACATTGGTATTACGTGGCGACCGTATTGGTTTAGTTGGCGATAACGGTGTCGGTAAAACCACCCTGATTAAAGCCATTTTAGGTGAAATTGAGCATGGCGGCTCTGTCAAAACAGGAACACAACTGGAAATTGCCTATTTTGACCAATTGCGTAACGTCTTGGATTTGGAAAAGTCGGTCAAAGATAACGTGTCTGAAGGTTCAGATTTTGTTGATGTGAACGGACAACGTCGTCATATCTATAGTTATTTACAAGACTTTTTATTCTCACCAGAACGTGCGCGCACGCCTGTTAAAGCCTTGTCTGGCGGTGAACGCAACCGTATTTTACTGGCAAAATTATTACTCAAACCATCTAACCTGATAGTGATGGATGAGCCGACCAACGACTTGGATATGGTCACTTTAGAATTGCTTGAGGAAATGCTCAGCGACTATAAAGGCACCTTATTGCTGATTTCACACGACCGTGCCTTTATGGACAACGTGGTGACTTCAACTTGGGTATTTGATGGCAAAGGCAATATTGATGAATATATTGGCGGCTATCAGGACTATTTGCAGCAACGCCCAGACCAAACTGTGGTTGATCAAAAAAGTGATGTTAAAAAAGCCGTTGCCAAAGCCGAAGCGGCTGCAGCAGCACCAACGGCTAAAAAAGTAAAATTGAGCTACAAAGATCAACGTGCTTTAGAGCAGTTGCCAGGTGAAATTGAAGCACTGGAACAGGAACAAACCGAATTGGCTGAAAAACTGGCGGATGGTTCTTGGTTTGTAACAGATGCCAATGCAGCCACCAAAGCCTCACAGCGTTTGGCTGAAATTGATGAAGAACTGCTGGAAAAACTGGAGCGTTGGGACGAACTGGAGAACTTGGCGAATGGTAACTAGGGTCTATTGACACTTCGTCTACGCTTGTCCTGAAAGACTTCGCAAAACCGTTTTAAGCATCTTTCCCATTGGACGGATGCTTTTAAATTTTAAAATCGGTTCGTGCTAAACTGCAACGATACAACACTTTACACGGTCATTATGAGTCAACACACTGAATATCAACCAGGCGAATTTCAATGGTCTTTCCTGTTGCCAAAATATTGGGGCATCTGGATTGGCATTGTCTGCCTGATGATTTTAGCCATTTTGCCGTGGGCGATTCAGTATCGTTTGGCGCAGCTTTTAGGCAATCTTGCCTTTAACAGCATGAAGTCACGTCGCGTAACTACGTTACGCAATTTGGAAGTGTGTTTTCCTGAATGGAGCGAGGCTGAAGTACATGAAAATGCTCGCCAAGTCTTTGTTGATCAAATGCTGGGCGTATTTGAAACCTTAAATGCATGGTACTGTCCACAGTGGTTTAAAGGACGCACTCAGGTTGAAGGTTTGGAACATATTCAGCAAGCCCAAGCAGATGGTCGCGGGGTTTTATTGTTAGGCACACATTCTACTCTGCTAGATGCAGGTGGCTATGTCTGTGCACAATATTTTGACCCCGATGTGGTCTATCGTCCACAAAACAATCCCTTACTGGACATGCTGATTTACCGTTGTCGCGCCACCATTTACGGTCATCAAATTGACCACGATGACATGCGTGGTTTAATCCGCCACTTAAAAAATGGTCGTGCCATTTGGTATAGCCCAGATCAGGACTTTGGTTTAAAACAAGGTGTTATGGCGCCATTTTTTGGCGTGCCTGCTGCGACAGTTACAGCGCATCGTCGTTTACTTAAAATGACCAAAGCCGCAGCAATTCCGTTATATTTCTACCGTACAGGCAAGCTTTCCAACCCGCAATATAAAGTCTTGATTGAGCCTGAACTGCTGGATTTTCCAAGCACAAATGAAGTAGCAGATGCAACGCGCACCAATTTCATTATCGAGCAGCAATTACGGATCGCTCCTACCCAATATATGTGGTTTCATCGTCGGTTTAAGAGCCGCCCCGAAGGTTATGACAGTATTTACTAATCTGTACGGCAGAAGGAAAGATTCATGAAAGTCATGCAGTTATTACCCGAATTAAACAGTGGCGGTGTAGAACGCGGTACGCTCGAAATCGCCCGAGCCTTGGTCGCTCAAGGACATACGTCATTGGTGGTGTCGAATGGCGGACGGATGGTTAACCAACTCGAAGCTGAAGGTTCCACTCATTTAAAGTTAGCCATCCACAAAAAATCATTATCAAGCTTGTGGCAAATCCGTCCTTTACGCCAACTGATTATGCAACATCAACCTGATATTGTGCATGTACGTTCCCGCGTACCTGCATGGCTAACTCATTTTTCCCTAAAAGGTATTCCAGCCGAAAAACGTCCACACTTAATTTCAACTGTACATGGTTTTTATTCAGTTAACCGTTACAGCCAAATTATGACCCAAGCGGAAAAAGTGATCGCAGTTTCTGACAGTGTAGTGAAATACATTCGTGATCATTATCAAAACTGTCCACCTGAAGATATTGTCCGTATTTATCGTGGAATTGACCCTGCTGCATTTCCGCACGGGTATCAACCTTCGGCACAATGGATGCAACAAACCTATCAAGATTTCCCAGAACTTGAACATAAGTTTTTAATTTGTTTGCCGGGACGTATCACCCGCTTAAAAGGTCATGAAACATTGATTGATCTAATTGCGAAATTAAAAACCCAGTATCCACAGATTCATGCTGTTGTTGTAGGCGGTGCAGATGTTAAAAAAGCAGCTTATTTACAGGAACTGGAACGCAATATTCGGGATAAACATCTGACCGAAGCGATAACCTTTGTTGGACACCGTTCTGACATTCGCGAGTGGCTTGCGTTTAGCGATATTGTACTTTCACTTTCCAATCAGGCGGAAACCTTTGGACGCACTGCACTTGAGGCTTTATCTGTAGGAACACCTGTGATTGGCTGGAACCGTGGTGGTGTGGCTGAAATTTTGTCACAACTGTATCCGCAAGGGCTCATCGCAGCAGATGACCAAGTGGCTTTATTCAATGCAGTGCAATTGCATCTGGAAATACCGCAAAGTGTCACCCCTGTTGAATTGTTCAGCTTGGCAGATATGTGTCATCAAACCTTAGATTTATATCAGCAAGTTTTGCAGTCAAAACACACCTAAAGCCTTAAAACTGAATCGAGCTGATTGAAATTTAATTTGTTTAAAAACAATGAGAATGAAAAAATAAGCCCTAAAAAATCATCGCCCGAGTTCTACATCCTGTAAAACTCGGGCTCATGAGGTTGTGCTTTCAAAACTTATTGTTATTTTATTGTATGGCGTTCCTTACCGACATCATATCCTTGATGTTTATCCCTCAGCGTCGTCTTCCTTAATGGGATATTCCGTTCCCGAGTCCTTGTGCTGATGAATTAATCTTAACCAGATCAGTCAGAATAAACCATGCGTCATGTGCCTAAATCCGTGTAAGCCATTTCGTACACTTTTCGTTTAATTTCTAAACCGATTTATCCTGTGCTTTATACGGTTGTGCAATTTCATCGGTCACCAGTTTTTCTTCTTGCTCTGCTTTTTCAATCCCATCCTGAATCGCCTGTTGTGCTTCCTGCTCATCGGCATCAGTTTGGGGCAGCTCTTCCTGAATTCGATCAAACACCCGCCCAGTTTGCAATACCACATACACAGGAAAATGGTCTGAACCGATATGCGCCAAACGCTGCATATCCACCAATGCAAAATCGGTACTATGAAATACATGGTCTAATGACCAACGCAGTAAAGGATAATCGGCATGAAAGGTATTGATATAGTGCCGTCCAACGCGCGGGTCGAGCAAACCACTGATCCGCTGAAACAAGCGTGTAGTCCGCGACCATGCCACATCGTTTAAATCCCCCATCACGATACAACTTTCATCTAAATCTTTGATTTGATCGCCTACAATCAACAATTCGGCATCTCTTAAAACTGAATCTTTGGCTTCAGTCGGACTCGGAGGTTTGGGATGCAAACAATACAACTGTACTGGTTGCCCCGAAGGCAAAATCACACTGGTATGAATAGATGGAATTTCATCACTCAGAATAAATTTGATCTCACTGTTTTGTAACGGCAAACGGCTATATAAATGCATGCCATATAAATTATCTAAAGGCACAGCGACCCGATAAGGATAATCGGCTTCAATCACAGACAAGGCTTTCTGCCAAGCCAAATCAGATTCTAGGGTCAACACCAAATCTGGTTTTAAGGCTTGAATATGTTCAATTAAAAGATGATATTTTTGATTTGGTGTCAGAACATTGGACACGATTAATGAAATCTGTTTTTCAGGATTTAGCTGTTCTGGACGAACTTGTTTGACCTGTTTTTTCCACAGCAAGGTGTAGGGCAAGACCATTTTGAGCTGATAAGCCAAAGCCGCAATCAGCCCAATTAAAATCACCCGGCTAGACACATCCCACGTCTGCTCCCAAATTAGGAGCAAAACAAAGGCAATGATGCCCAAAACCAAGATCTGTAAACGTGGAAAATCTGCGCCCCGAATCCACCATTCATCACGTGGAATCAGTGACCAAAAACTTAACCAAATGACTAATATTGCAAGCCCTTTTACCCAAATCATCTTGCTTTACTCTTTTGTATTTTTTGTCGTTTTTACATGAAAACCAAAGTTATCAATTTTGTATGTAACACAAACAAGAGATTTCACTCAATAATACTCATGTTTTGTTCATGTAATGCTTGCAGTTGCGTCCCCTTTTGATAGACTTATATTCCTTTATTGTTTTTAACGCACCGAGGCAAAGTGACATGAAAGTAGGTCTGGTCGGTTGGCGCGGGATGGTGGGTTCCGTCCTTATGCAACGTATGGTTGAAGAAAATGATTTTGCTCATTTTGAGCCATTCTATTTCTCTACCAGTAATGCTGGCGGTGAAGCACCAGCGTTTGGTGGTAAGACTGCCCCAGCACTTATGGATGCAACAGATATTGAAAGTCTGAAGCAAATGGATGTCATTATTACCTGTCAAGGTGGTGATTACACTTCTGCCGTTTTCCCGAAGCTTAAAGCTGAAGGATGGAATGGTTACTGGATTGATGCTGCATCTACCCTACGTATGGATGATGAAGCGATTATCGTACTTGATCCAGTCAACATGAATGTCATTAAAGATGGCTTGGTGAATGGCACCAAAACATTTGTGGGCGGTAACTGTACTGTTTCACTCATGTTGATGGGCTTGGGTTCATTATTCCAAAACAATTTGGTGGAATGGGCAACTTCAATGACCTATCAAGCAGCTTCTGGTGCAGGTGCGCAAAACATGCGTGAGCTGATCACAGGCATGGGCTACTTGTATAACAACACCAAAGACTTGTTGGATGACCCACGTTCACCAATTTTAGACATCGACTCTAAAATTGCCGAATTACAACGCGGCGAAGGTTTCCCATCGGCAAACTTTGGTGTGCCTTTAGCGGGTTCTCTCATTCCATATATCGACAAACAGCTTGAAAGCGGTCAGTCAAAAGAAGAATGGAAAGGTCAGGTTGAAACCAACAAGATTTTAGGCAATCAGCAGATTGTTCCAATTGATGGTCACTGTGTGCGTATTGGCGCAATGCGTTGTCACTCTCAGGCAATCACATTGAAGCTGAAAAAAGACGTTCCACTGAACGAAATTGAAGATATGATTCGTCAATCAAGCCAATGGGCAAAAGTGGTACCAAATACACGCGAAGCATCAATGACCGATCTTACCCCAGTTGCAGTTACAGGGACTTTAACAGTACCTGTTGGTCGTTTACGCAAAATGAACATGGGTAAAGAATACCTTGGTGCATTCACTGTAGGTGACCAATTACTTTGGGGCGCAGCAGAGCCATTACGTCGTATGTTACGCATCTTAATTGATTACAAAAATGCTTAAGCTTCGTCTTGAGCACTGAATCATTTTTGATTCTGTGATCAATCTCAACAAGCCAGTCAAATTTGACTGGCTTTTTTATGTAATCAACGTGTTAATATTTTACAATCGACCTACAAC
Organism: Acinetobacter sp. YH12136; assembly: GCF_013418545.1. Classification (NCBI taxonomy): domain Bacteria; kingdom Pseudomonadati; phylum Pseudomonadota; class Gammaproteobacteria; order Moraxellales; family Moraxellaceae; genus Acinetobacter; species Acinetobacter sp. YH12136. Next base: position 11,377 of record NZ_VPBV01000035.1, on the reverse strand, counting down.
TCGCTACTCTATCCTTTTCGCCTTGCGATAAATGACCGAGCTAACAATTAAGATGACTGTATATAACAAATTAAAGATCGCCATTTTATCTATTTTGGCTTCACAGCAAATGTATGCAATGAATGTTGACCCGATTCAAATTCAGTCAACAACTGGGGAATTGCTCTATGCCGAAATCAACTTTCGTCAATCGAATGTGAATGAAGCGATTGATGTTAGTTTAGCTACGGCCGAAGATCTGATGTCGATTGGTGCGAGCCACCGTCCGCCTGGTCATCTTAACTTTTTTACACGTCGTAACAGCAACGGTACAGGGGTCATCACCATTACCTCATCTCGACCTCTAACCGAGTCTGAGTTGAATATTGTGGTCAAAATTAAAGAAGGTAATGCAACTCGCCTGCAACATATTCGTACACCATTAAAACGCAGTGCACCTGCGCCATTGGCCGCTATGCAACGCAGTAATGAACAAGCTTTAACGCCTGTCATGATTGTCAATGAGCAAGATATTGCTTTAAATTTACCTGTAAGTACGGCCTATCAGGTTGAAACACCCAAAGCAATTGAACAACAGGCTTTTGAAGCACCGCTAACCATTAAACGCAATACACCGCCTGCGTTAAACCATCAAGCAGTAACAGTGATTCAAACTGCGCCAAGCCGTAGCGCAGCGAGTGAAAATACGACTGTTGCTGCTCCAAAAGCAGCGCCAGCAAAAACAAATAACAACCCAACACCGACAGCATCTACAGCGACTACGTCAGTCACTGCACAACAATCGGCTGATCCATTGGTACAAAAATTTGCTGAACAGCAACGTACGAAGCAACTAGCACAAACTCAGCCTGCTGCTGCAACGAAAAAGCCTGCACAAATAGCGGCTACACAAGCTAAACCAAGCCCTGTAACAGCGAAGCCTACGGTCAATACTCAACATGTAGTGCAATCGAATGAATCATTATGGGCCATTGCCTCACGCATTGCGGGCGAAAACAATCGCCCTGTTGCCGAAGTGATGCAACAAATTAAAGCCAATAATGAGCATGCTTTTATTCAAGGCGATGCCAATCGTTTACGTCGTGGTGCGACCTTAAATTTACATGCACAAGCTAACTCTAAAACAGAGAAAAAAGCCGCAATTCCAAAACCAGAAACGGCCAGTACACCACAATCAGGCAAAGCCAAATATCGTTTAAATCAAGCAGAAATGAGCCTCGTGGCAGAGAATCAACAGGACTCCACCCACGGTTCTGCCAAGAAGAACACACAATCCACACAAACTTCGGGTGACTTGTCATTAAAAGTTATGACATCCCGTGAGAAAACCGTTAAATTACAGAGAAACGTAACAGAATTAGAATTGGCATTACGTCAGAAGGATCACAGAATTCAATTACTCAACGCGCGCCTTGCTGAACTGCAACAACAATTGCAAAAACAACAAGCCGCAAATAAGCCAAAACACTAAATGTTACACACAATGATTTTTTTGGGATAAGGTCAAACAGGGACCACATCCTCAAGGGGTATAAACATGCTGATTTATGTGATTCCGTTTATTTTATTACTGGTGATCGCAATTTTCTTGAAAAAGCGTGAAGCAAGTAAAGAAGCCGAACCAAGCAACAAGAAAACAGCAGCGCCAGCCAAAACCAGTGCCAAGAAAACCACAACTACCAAAAAAGTTGCCCAGAAATCGGTGGTGGTTGAAGAGGTTGTTCCAACACCACAACACTCTACCCCTGTTCCTGTAAAAATCCAAACCAACATTGAAAACCTGATCAAAGAACGTAATTTCTTTGCTGCAGAAGCACAAATTAACCAAGCATTAAAACGTGATAACTCATTGCATGGTTTGTATTTGTTATTGCTTGATATTCATTTACAGCAAAAAGATGAGTTTGCGATTGATCAATTACTCAATCATATACGCGCTTTGGGCCTTGATGATATTTTGGTTCAAGCAGAAGCTCAAAAACAAGTATTTGATGAGCAAAACAACAAAGCAATTGATGGGATTGATTTTCAACCAACGACTCCAGCGGATTTAGAATCGGCTCCTGTTGAACAAAAATCAACTGCTGATTTTGATGCCCTCATACAATCAAAAGATGATATCTCTTCTGATAGCTCTTCTTTTGACCAGTTACAGCACGAACTAACTTCAAATAAAACAGCAGCACCTGAAGCAGCTTTAGAATTTGATACCTCATCGTTAAATTTCAGCCCTGCTGCTGCACCTGTTGTAGAAAAAGCAGCCGAACCTGAAGTCAAAGCAGAACCTGCTGCACTGGATTTTAATTTCTCACTCGATTCCACAGCAGCAGAAGCAAAAACTGAAGCGCCTGCAATTACAGCTGAACCAAGTGTAAGCCCTGCAGAGGAAGTTAAACCGCTCGACTTCACGTTTGATTTAACACCAAGTCCAGCTGAAACAACAGCCCCAGAATCAACAGTCAATGAAGCTTCTTCAGTCAAAGCCCCAAGTCTAGACTTCAATTTTTCTACACCAGAAAGCGCATCTGCGGTTGAAGCAAAAGCTGAACCTGCAACGCCTGATTTTAATTTCACATTTGACAGTGCGCCTGCTGAGGAAACCAACCTTCAGCCTGCAATTGAACCTGAAGTCATTGCTGCACCAAGTATTGCACTTGAACCTGCTGCAACCGTTGTCAGCACAGATGTTGATCTAAATGATCCATTGGTGAAATCATTCCCAGACTTATCTCAAGTAGATGAAATTCAGTTGAATTTAGACTTGGCGAACCAATATGTGGAATTGGGCGCTTATGATGCTGCGAAAGCTTTACTTAGCGAACAAGGCGCAAATTATTCTGCTGAACAACGCCAACGTGCCGATCAGTTACTGAATCAAATCGCTTCTTAATTCAAATCAGATTAAGATAAAGCAGTCATTCTTGGCTGCTTTTTTTATGATGAAAAAAATTGCGTTAATCTATATGGGCGGCACTTTTGGCTGTGTCGGTGAACCACTAAGCCCAATGCCTGCGGAGCAATTTCTGCCACGCTTGGCACAGGTCTTACCCCTAAATTTAGAGATTGAATGCTTTGTTGCCCCTGTCATTAAAGACAGTAGTGCCTGCACAGCCGCAGACTGGTTACAGCTCATTCAATATATTCAAAAATTACAACACGATGATTTTCAACATTTCGTTATTTTACATGGCACCGACACCCTCAGCTATGCCAGCGCAGTCTTGGCACGTTTTTTAGCGCAAAGTACCCATGTCATTCTCACGGGTAGCCAATATCCCTTACTCAATGCACAAGGCACAGATACCCGTGAATTTAGTGATGCCTTGGACAACCTAAATTTTGCTTTACAACAGATTCATCAAGTGACTCAGGGAGTATATCTGGCCTTCCATCAGCAACTGATTCATGCCGCAACGGCACTGAAACAACACACCACCGAGTTAAATGCATTTACAGGTCAGTCTGCTTTGGTTTACACGGAGAACAAATCGCAGAATGAGCCAGCATTCAACATTAGCACTCAACATATTGAAAAAGCCCAGCACTTTAACTGCCTGAACTGGATGTTACAGCCAATTGCCATTTCCGCTTTGGTCGATAATTTAAAAGCCTTACAGCAACAGCCACCACACTGCCTCATTTTACAGAGTTATGGTACAGGCAATATGGCCGTCAATGCCGAAGTGATTGAGTTAATTCAGGCCTTACAAGCTCAACAATGTGCCGTGATTCTCACCACCCAAGTCACTTTTGGTGGCATGCAACAACGCTATGCGATCAGCCAGTGGTTACAGGACAGTAAAATTTTAATCAGTGATTGCCAAAGTCACGCAGATCTTTATGCCAAAGCCTTAAAAATGTATTTACAATACGACAGCCTTGCACAGTGGTATGCGCATTGGCAGTCTTCAGTGTGATTTGAGGTGATTATGCAGCGTTTTGCAATCGGAATTGAGTTTTGTGGCATTCGGTATCGGGGTTGGCAAACCCAGCAAGCAGGCGTACCTAGTGTGCAGGAAACCATTGAAAAAGTTCTGAGCAAAATTGCCGATGAACCCATTATTTTACATGGTGCAGGACGTACCGATGCAGGCGTGCATGCAACCAATATGGTGGCACATTTTGATACGCATGCCATTCGCCCTGAACGCGGTTGGTTGATGGGTGCCAACAGCCAACTACCCAAAGACATTGCAATTCAATGGATTAAAACGATGGATATGGACTTCCATGCTCGTTTTAAGGCTCAGGCACGGCGTTATCGCTATGTCGTGTATAACAATCCACAACGCCCTGCCTTGCTGCACAAACAAGTCACTCACGCTTATTATCCCTTAGATGTCGATAAAATGATTGCGGCTGCGCAGAAATTTGAAGGGACACATAATTTTGAAAGCTTTCGTGCCGCAGCGTGTCAGTCCAATCAGCCTGTCCGTCATGTCAGCCATTGCCGCTTAATTCGTCACGGCAATTATTTAGTGTTAGATATTCAAGCCGATGGTTTTTTGCATCACATGGTTCGCAATATCATGGGTTGTCTATTGGAGATCGGGCAAGGTTTGTATGACATTGCACATATTGACCAAATTTTTGCAGCTCAAGACCGTAAAGCAGCAGGAATTACTGCCCCGCCAGATGGCTTGTATTTTATTCAGGCACATTATCCTGAACAGTATGATTTACCGAAAGTTCCTTTAGGGCCACATTGGTTAAACATGCCGGAATAATTTAATCCCTCCCGACCTCCCTTTTCCAAAGAGAGGAGCTCCATTTCGAGGCTTTAAAACGAAAGTCCCCCTTTGAAAAAGGGGGATTTAGGGGGATTCTGTTTAGGAAAGGTTTTAAATTTTCAAACTTAACGCTGCTTGCGCTTTCTATATTCCACTGGGGTTTCATTGGTCCAGCGTTTAAAGGCACGATAGAACGTACTTGGCTCTGAAAAACCCGTTAAGTACACAATCCGCTCCACACTTTCATTGGTATTCGATAATAATCGTTTAGCCAGACGACAGCGATAATCGGACAGAATTTGCTGAAAACTGGTATTGGCTTCACTCAATTGGGTACGCAAACGACGTGGCGTGATATTCAATTGTGCCGCCACTGTTTCTAGTGTCGTTTCTCCACTTTCTAAGGTCGAACCAATGGCACGGCGCACTTCACCAACCAAATCATAACGCGCCAGTTCCTGCAGTTTTTCCAATGCCAACTGTTCGTGTAATTGCAATAACTCAGGTTCTGCCTGCCACAGTGGATAATCCAAAATACTCGGATCAAAATACAAACGCGTTTCTTTCTGCCCCAAACTCACAGGACATTCAAAGACACGGAAATATTCATCATCTGCAGCACCATCACTAAAGTTAAAGTCAATATAAATAGGCTGAAAACGACCTTCGGTAATGAATTTAAAGAAGCGTAAAACACCCGACATGGCGCATTCAGAAAAATGACGATTGACGATATTTTCTGACCACGGCTGCACGCCATTGGTTAAATAGCAGCGTCCATCTTCCACCACCAATTTGGCATCAAAAGCATCACTAATCAGGCGTTGATAAGCCAAAGCACGTTTTAGGCCTTCACCAAAGTTTTCTGAAGAAATAAACAAATGTTCAATCACTTGCCCGCGATAAAGTGGCAAATGTTCCCCCAGATGTAAACCAATATCAGGGTCTTTACTGACTTCCTCAGCCGCAACCCAAAACGCATATTGTGCATTTAAAGGCGTACGCTCATTGGCTTCGACCTGATTTAAGGCCACACCTGCTTTTGTTAAAATATCTTCGGTTGGCAACCCCGCACGACGAATCGCTTGGTAGCCTAAACGCAATACAACCGATGCATCAGTTAGCTGACCCACGCAAAAACCTTCCTTGTATGTACTTCATTTATACTTAAAAAGATTGAAATTAGATTAACTGCGATTGACCGAACTGACAACCTACCCAAGCCCATTTTTACAGAAAAAGTATAAACCGATGATTCGCTTATTTTACTAACAGATGCGCTGTGTATAGGGTAAAGCATCTTGTTTTTTTCAGAAAAATTGCCTATAATTTGCGCCTTTCCAATTTGATACTCAGGTAGGCTATGGCCAATAAAGAGGAACTCATCGAGTTCGAAGGCGTTGTCACCGAAACGCTTCCTAATACTATGTTTCGTGTACGTTTAGAAAACGGTCATGAAGTGATTGCTCACATTTCTGGTAAAATGCGTAAACACTATATTCGTATTTTAACAGGCGACAGTGTGAAAGTTGAAATGACACCTTACGACTTAACCAAGGGTCGCATCACTTACCGCGCACGCTAAGTTTTAGAGTAAGCTAAAGCCACTTTCGGAGTGGCTTTTTTACGTTCACTTAAAAAAATTCTGTTTAGCCTTTAATTCGTCCCCGCCGCTTATCGAATCACCACATTCTTTTCTTGCATTGCCTTCTACAATAAAGTTTTGAGCAAGGGAGAAAAAGCATGTTATTTCGATCCTGCGTTGCTTGTATAACAGGTCTTTTTGCGCTCAGTTTAGTGGCGTGTAGTAGTAATCCACCGCATTCCACTTTAAACCGCGATGCGTATTTACAGCAATTTATTGGTCAATCTAGCCAATATATCCTGACCCATTTGCAATTAAGCCAAATTGGCTATCAACAGCTTGGTACAGCTCAAGCTACCCCTCAATTGCTACATTACCGTATCATTCGTCCTGTACGTGTTCCGATCCCTATGGCGCAGCATCCCACTACAGGTATTGGTGCTGTTCCGTTAAATATCGGTTTCCCGAGTCATGAAAGTTACGATGTTGCACCGACTTGTGATTTGTATTTTCGCCTACAGCAGGGTATTGCTACCGCAGTGTATGTTTCGGGACAACGCTGTTAAGTCTCCTAGCTAAAACACTCTGAAAGTACAAAACCAATAAAAAAACGCAGCCCGAAGACTGCGTTTAATGATTTGATTTTGAGCTGTAAGCGATAGGTTAAATCGCTTAAATTTTTAGTTGAGTGCCGTAACGACTGCTTGACCCATTTCAACAGTACCAACTTTATTCATGCCTTCAGACATAATATCGGCAGTACGTAAACCTTGATCTAATACATTGCCTACTGCATCTTCAATGGCTTTTGCTGCCGCTTCTTCGCGGAAGGTGTAACGTAACATCATTGCCACAGAAAGAATGGTTGCCAATGGGTTTGCCAAGTTTTGACCTGCGATATCTGGCGCTGAACCATGGCAAGGCTCATACATACCTTTGCCATTTTCGTCTAAAGATGCAGATGGCAACATACCAATAGAACCTGTCAACATCGCCGCTTCATCAGACAAGATGTCACCAAACAAGTTACCTGTCACCAATACGTCAAATTGTTTTGGCGCGCGTACCAATTGCATCGCTGCGTTATCGACATACATGTGCGACAAGTTGATTTCTGGGTACTGCTCTGCATGTAACTGAGTCACAGTTTGCTTCCACAATTCAGTCACTTCCAGTACGTTGGCTTTATCTACCGAACATACTTTACCACCACGCAATTTCGCCATTTCAAACGCTACTTTTGCAATGCGTTTGATTTCTGACTCAGCATATACGTCGGTGTTAAAACCTTGTTTTTCACCGTTTTCTAATTCACGAATACCACGTGGCTGACCGAAATAGATACCACCCGTCAATTCACGCACGATTAAGATATCTAAGCCCGATACAATTTCAGGTTTTAAGCTTGAAGCATCTGCCAATTGTGGATACAAAATTGCAGGACGTAAGTTCGCAAATAAATTGAGTTCTGAACGCAATTTTAACAAACCACGCTCTGGACGGATTGAGCGCTCAATGTTGTCCCATTTTGGACCACCAACTGCACCCAATAAAATTGCATCGGCTTTTTTCGCTTGCTCAGATGTTACTGCTGGGTACGGTTCACCATGTGCATCAATTGCAGAACCACCCAATAAACCTTGTTCCCAAGTCAAACCCAAATTGAATTTTTCATTGACACGTGTCAGCACTTGTTCAGCAGCTTTCACAATTTCTGGACCAATGCCGTCACCAGCTAAAATCAAAATATGTTTTGACATGAGAGTTTCCATTGTTCATGACAGTCAAAGACTGTGGGATTAAATTTTTTGTTCTACAAACTCACCCAAGCCATTTAAGACATTGTAGGGTTTGCAAAAACGTCGAATGGTTTTGTTGTTTTGCACCAAATCTACACATAAAGGATCTGGCGCAGACACATTTAATAAGCTGCCTTTAGTACGACTTCGATCACGATACATTCTAAAGGTATATTTTTGCCTGGCATTAAACTTATGAATTACATGCAGTTTTTCTGCACGATCTTTAGAAATGGGATAAAAGCGAATCACCAATTCATGTTGTTTAGGCGGTACAGATAAATACAAGGCATTGGATTTATTTAAGGATGATTCCTGTAAACGCACTAAACCCTCCTGAATGGCAGCACGTGTAACACGATGTTTTTCTGCATCGACAATTGTGACCGTATTTAAACGCTCAAACTCACAATCATCTGTACCCGCACAGTAAATCAGTGCATTGGATTTGCTTTGTTCAGTTTCTTTCACCTGTTTAATGCGTGCTGTATTCCACGTTTGGCATGCGCTTAGCATGGTGATACATAATCCAATGACAGCAAGCCGACCGAAAATTTTAGTCATTGTTCGCGCCCAACCTCACCTGTTAGATACAAAATATAAAAATTATTATGTGCCGATGTTAGCAAGAGTTAGGCAGCGATGCTATGACAAATTTCAGCGAATTTATGCCTGAATTTCGGCAAAAACCCATGGACGCGACTGCTTAGTTTTCTCTTCATAAGCACGAATGTCATCGGCTGCTTGTAATGTTAAGCCAATATCATCCAAACCATTCAATAAACAGTGTTTACGGAATGGATCTACTTCAAATTTAAATGCCGTACCGCTTGGTGTACGTACTTCTTGTGCGTCCAAGTCGATGGTTAATTGATAGCCTTCAGTCGTCGCACACTCTTTAAATAATTGCTCGACCTGCTCTTCAGACAAGATCACAGGCAACATGCCGTTTTTAAAGCAGTTATTGAAGAAAATATCGGCAAAGCTTGGTGCAATAACGGTACGGAAACCATATTCATTCAATGCCCAAGGTGCGTGCTCACGGCTTGAACCACAACCAAAGTTGGCACGTGAAATTAAGATTGAAGCACCCTGATAACGCGGCTGATTCAATACAAACTCAGTATTAATCGGACGTTTTGAGTTGTCCTGACCCGGATAACCTTCATCTAAATAACGCAATTCATCAAATAAGTTATCGCCAAAACCTGTACGTTTGATAGATTTCAAAAACTGTTTTGGAATGATTAAGTCTGTATCGACATTGGCACGGTCTAATGGTGCAACGATACCTTGTTCAACGGTATATTTTTTCATGTTTAATTCTCACTGAATCCGTAACCTCTCCCTTGCCCTCTGCTATAGCGAGAGGGAACGCCATCTCTCTGAAAGAAGGCTGGGATGAAGGCATAACTTAGAATGAACGTACGTCTACAAAATGACCTGCGATTGCTGCCGCAGCTGCCATTGCTGGACTCACCAAATGGGTACGACCACCGTTACCTTGACGACCTTCAAAGTTACGGTTTGAAGTCGATGCACAGTGTTCACCCGGTTGCAATTTGTCTGCGTTCATTGCCAAGCACATTGAACAACCTGGTTCACGCCATTCAAAGCCTGCTTCTACAAACACTTTGTCTAAGCCTTCTTGTTCCGCTTGTTGCTTAACTAAACCAGAACCTGGAACCACCATCGCCTGTTTAATACTTGCTGCAACTTTACGACCTTTAATCACTTCAGCGGCTGCACGAATATCTTCAATACGCGAGTTGGTACATGAGCCAATAAATACGCGGTCTAATTGAATATCTGCCAAAGACTGACCTGCAGTTAAGCCCATATATTGATAAGCACGCGTCCAGTCATTGCGCTGTACGTCATCTTTCGCCTGTTCTAAAGTTGGTACGGCTTGTGACACTGGAATGACCATTTCAGGTGAAGTTCCCCAAGACACTTGCGGCTCAATGTCTTCACCTTGCAATACCACCACGGTGTCAAAATGAGCACCTTCATCTGAATGTAAAGTATTCCAGTAAGCAACTGCAGCATCCCATTGCTCACCTTTCGGTGCATAGTTACGACCTTTCACGTATTCAATGGTTTTGTCATCCACAGCGACCATACCTACGCGCGCGCCTGCTTCAATCGCCATATTACATACTGTCATACGTCCTTCAATCGACATATCACGGAATACTTGACCACCAAACTCAATCGCGTGACCTGTACCGCCTGCAGTACCAATTTTACCAATGATCGCTAAAACGACATCTTTCGGTGTAACACCTTGACCTAATTTGCCATCTACACGCACTAGCATGTTTTTCATTTTCTTTTGAACTAAGCATTGGGTTGCTAATACGTGTTCAACTTCAGACGTCCCAATACCATGCGCTAAACACCCAAATGCACCGTGAGTCGCTGTATGTGAGTCACCACAAACTACGGTCATACCTGGCAAAGTTAAGCCCTGCTCAGGCCCAACCACGTGTGCAATCCCCTGACGGATGTCGTTGATGTCAAACTGCACCACATTAAAGGTTTTGCAGTTGTCATCTAAAGTTTGTACCTGAATACGTGAAGTATCATCTTCAATACCTGCAATACCGTCCGCACGTTCTTTTTTAGACGTTGGTACGTTATGGTCAGGCGTTGCCACGTTGGCACTTAAACGCCACGGCTTACGTCCTGCAAGTTGCAAACCTTCAAAGGCTTGTGGAGAAGTCACTTCATGCAATAAATGACGGTCGATATACAATAAAGCCGAGCCATCATCACGTTGAGTGACCAAGTGATCATCCCACAATTTGTCGTACAAAGTTTTTGCAGCTGGATTTTGTGCTTGTTGGTTTTCGCCTGCCATGTCAGATCTACTCCACTGGACTGGGTAATTTTTTCATTAATTTGATTATAACCGCGAATTTGTATAAATCTAATTTATCATTTTTATTAATTTAAAAACTTTTAGGAATTATTTAGTTGTTTCTAGCAAAATAATTTTTATCCACTGGAGCGTAAAACCTCGTGGTTCAGCACGAGGATATAAGCGACTGGAGTAAACCATATGAACGACACGAAATGTCGTTTTAAATACTTGTACTATAGTCACTATTAAGAAAAATACTGTTAAAATAACTGGATGAAGACACTCAAATTACGCATAAAAGACAAACATTGCAAGGTGCTAAATCAGTTAGCATCCGAAGTAAATTTTGTCTGGAATTATGTCAATGATTTGTGTTTTAAGCATCTACAACGTAAAC
>NZ_VPBV01000034.1:0-27343 GCF_013418545.1 Acinetobacter sp. YH12136 | reverse complement strand
GGGTGAAATATGTAAAGTTGGAGAAGTTGCTGAACGTATCGAAATACAGCAAGTGAAACCCATTTCTTACAAGGGTAATCAACATATGCTTTATGTTGGAGAAACCAATGTTCGGCTTACCCGTGCTGCAAAATCAAATAAAAAAGATTCTTTAGGTCAAAGAGTTGCTCCTCAGAAAGGTGCTGCAATTGAGGCTAGACTGATTATTGCGGTGGTTAAAGATATTAATGATAAGACAGTTGCAAGATGGTCATTGATCAGCAATGTATCAACCGAGATTACCGCAGTGGAATTGACAACTTGGTATTACTGGCGTTGGTCAATCGAATGTTATTTCAAACTTCTCAAGCAAGCAGTGACAATCCAAATACTTCATCAACAAGGTCAATCTATTAAGGCAATTTGAACCGTACCGGGTTTGTCGGAGACTCAATATTCTGAGAGACTATTCCGATGAAAAAACCAAACTATACTCCCGAAATTAGAGAAAGAGCGGTTCAATTACTCATTGAATCTGAAAAGGCGGATTCAAACCCTGTGACAGTTCAATGAAGTTTATATTTCGAGTCATTGAGGATATGTAGCTTTGCTTACTTTAAATGCTTTGATCTAGTAAAATGATGCTATTCGTGCTTTAGATCTGGTGGGTGAATATGCATATTGTATATGTGAGCGATGGCAAGGCAGGTCATCGCTCTCAAGCATTGGGTCTTTTTAAGGCAATGCAAAAGCAAACAAATATTGATCTGACTTTTGAGGAAATTTCAATTGATCATTTACCACTCTTGAGTTTATTGACTGCATATAAAAAACAAAAACATGCTGCAGTATCGCAGCCACCAGATTACATTTTTGGGGTAGGCAGTCATACGCAATTACGTGTTTTCTTGATGGGTAAAGTTTTTCCATGTGCAAAAACTGTCATTTTAATGAAACCCAATTTTCCATTATCTTGGTTTGATCATGTGGTTATTCCTGAACATGATGGTGTGCCAGAGCAGGCAAATGTGATTGTTACACAAGGTGCGCTGAATCCAATTGAAAATGAGCAGCGACACATTCCAAACCGTATTTTGATTGCATTAGGTGGTTCATCTAAACGGCATCTTTGGAATGCAGATAAGGTATTGTCTGCGATTGAACAGATTGTGCTGCAGAATAAGCAGTGTGAGATTATTTTGACGAGTTCTAGGCGTACACCTGCTGATTTTTTAGTGACATTGGCTCAGCAAAGTTTTGCTTCACAACTGCAAATTTTTCCAGTTGAACAAACGCCGCAGGGCTGGATTTTTGAAGAAATGCAAAAAGCGGAAGCTGTTTGGGTGACTGAAGATAGTGTGTCTATGATATATGAGGCACTCACCGCAGGTTGTAAAGTCGGGCTTATTCAGATAGATCGAGCGAAAGAGGATCGGATTACGCATTCGGTAGAGCATTTGGTTGATCAAAAGCTTGTATCGAATGCTAGACAAATTGCTGAATTATATTCTACGACTGCTTTTAAAGAAGCAGAGCGTGTGGCAACATATCTTTTAATCAAGTAGCTGTGATTTAATCGTGATTTATATTCTGATTGTTTTATTTATCTTGTTGTTCGCATTCAGTTATAAGTACGCATGGTGGAAGCCAGCAGTAGATTGGGATAGACCACGAATTTTAATGTATCACATGGTACGTGAGCATATAGATGGTGCAAAGTTTAATAAATTACGAGTTAAGCCTACTGAGTTTGAAAAGCAAATAGCATGGTTAAAAGCAGAAGGTTTTAACTTTGTAACTATGCAGGAATTACAAGACCATTGGGGGGAGCATCCTGCAAAAACTGTTGCAATCACTTTTGATGATGGTTATTTAGATAACTTGGAAAATGCTTTTGCAATTTTAGAAAAATACCAAGCCAAAGCGACGATTTATGTAGTGGTAGACCGACATGATCGAGATTGGTCAACATATAAGAAAGCGCACCATAACAGTGGTGAGTTGGCGCGTGAACCAAAGCTGAGTGATGAGCAAGTCTGGTTTTTAGCAAATTCTGGTTTGGTGGAAATAGGTTCTCATACACTAACACATGCCAATTTGGATAAGCTGAATGATGAAGAATGTTTACATGAGCTGGTTGATTCGAAAATTCAGCTAGAGCATTTAACACAAAAATCTGTAAATAGTTTTGCTTATCCTTTCGGCATTTATTCTGAGGGCGATGTGCGTTTAGCTAAGCAGGCAGGATATAGCAATGCAGTAACAACACAAGAAGGTATAGATGAAAAAATGCCTGATTTTATGCAGTTACAGAGGATTAAAGTCAGCGGAAAAGATTCATTATTTGCTTTTAAATTGCGAATGAAATTGGGGAAGCGGGAAGGTTAGGTGATGAAAGTAACATTGGTCATGGCAGGTGATGAAGAAGGAGGGTTAGAAAAACATGTTGTTGAATTGGCTAACTGTCTAATGAAACATCACCAAGTCACAGTTGTTGCACATGAAAAGTACCGTAGTCGATTAAAAACAGAATTTATCGCAATTGATCTGTCGAAGAGTAGAAGAAATATTATTGTTCTGTTTCAAGTTTATAGAGCATTGAAAGCACTTCAATCTGATATTGTACATGTACATGGAAATAAAGCTGCTGCAATGGTGGGTAGTATTTTAAAATTTCTACCGACTAAAAGTGTTGCCACTTTACATAGCCGTAAAAAAAATACCAAAATGTTTAAGGGTTTTGATGCGGTGATTGCAGTGAGTCCCAATGCCGCAGAAACTTTAGAACATCCTAATAAGTACATTATTCTAAATGGAATTGAACCGCCTGAGCTTAATTCCGATATTAATAAAATAACTCCACCTGTCGTTTTGGCTGTAGGAAGATTAGTGCCCGTTAAGGGTTTTGATCTTTTAATTCAAGCATGGCAAGACATACCAAATGCACAGCTTTGGATTGTAGGAGAAGGTTTTGAAAAGCAAAAGTTGGCAACACTTATTAATGAGCTTGCTCTGGAAAAGAGTATAAAGTTACTGGGTTTTCGTAATGATATTACTGATTTGATGCAGCAAGCTTCTCTTTATGTGATGTCATCTCATTATGAAGGATGTCCATATACCATGATAGAGGCTTTGCTTTGTAAAACACCTATGGTATCAACAGCTGTAGGGGCAATGGCTCAAATTTTACCTAAGCAATATCTCTGTGCTGAAAATGATGCAAATGCATTGCATCATCTGATCGCATATGCTTTAGAAAATTTAAAGCAAGTAGAGCGGGATTTCATTCCAGTATTTGCTGATGCAGAAAAAAACCTAGTTTTAGATGGAATGGTCAATAATATTGAAATGGTCTATCGTGAGGTGTTAGATGGAAAATAGTCACCTGATGATTTTAGCTTTAACGGATGGTAAAGCAGGACATGAAACACAAACTAAAGGGATAGTCACCTTACTGAATAACGGCAACCAATATGAAGTGCAGTGGCTTAAGATATACAAAGTCAGTAAATTAACTAAGCATATACTCAAAGCTTTTTTGGCTATTGTAAGCCCGAAATGGGCATTAGGTTTTTATTTGGATACTGTTCAATTACAAGCTTTTCAGTCAGATAATATTCTCCTGGTTTCAGCTGGTGGGGAGACACTTCTGCCAAATGCCTTGCTTAAAAAGTATTTTCAGCAGCAGGGGAAAGCTACCAAGAATGTGATTGCAACCTCATTAAGAGGGATTCCAGCTTGTTATTTTGATGCTGTATTTACTATTGATGATAAATACAAAAATCAAAAACCTTTTATTTATTACCCAATTGCACCAAATAAACAACTTACTTTTCAATTGGAACATAGAGTTCAGCAAGCAAAGCAAAATCTGGATTGTATGGAACAGAAAGTACTGATTATTTTAATTGGTGCAGATACTAAAACATCCAAAATTGGGACTTCTTATGAATGGATTGAGTGGATTAAGTACCTGGCGCGGAACTATCCAAATTGGAAAATTCTGATCAGTACATCCAGGCGTACACCCGAAGATTTTGAGAAGGATCTACAGCAGGCCTTCACTAGAAATCCACAGATAGCTTTAACACTAGTCAATCATGGTCAGCAATGTGATATTGCTGATTATATTTATGCAGCGGACTTAATCATTTGTTCACCTGAATCAACCTCGATGATCAGTGAGGCGTTGGTGAGTGAAAAGAAAGTGTTGATTCCTGTATTCAAATCCAGTGTATTTGATAAGGAACTTGAAAATTATCTAGCTAAGTTTGAGCAAGAGCGATGGCTTAGTAAGGTTTATATAGATAAAATGGCAGACCTAATTGGAGTTGTTGAGAAGATTACACCACAGAAACATAGAATGAATTTGCTCGATCAATTCAAAAATATTTAACTCTCACCATAGAAGTTAACTATTTATGTCGATGTTCTAAAAATTCTTCTTTGATATGATTTGTGTGCTCTAGATTTTTTTGGGGGGAAAATGAGATTTTTAATTACAGGTGGTGCAGGATTTATTGGATCTACAGTGATTCGCCATATTATTCAGAATACAGAACATGAAGTTTTAAATGTTGATAAACTAACCTATGCCGGTAATCTAGAATCGTTAAGTTCCATTTCTAATTACTCTCGTTATCAATTCTCCCAAACCGATATTTGTAATCGTGCCGCACTAGATCAATTATTTACAGATTTCCAACCTGATGCAGTGATGCACTTGGCTGCAGAATCCCACGTAGACCGTTCGATTTCTGGGCCTTATGCTTTTATTGAAACCAATATCATCGGCACTTATCAAATGTTGGAAGCAAGCCGCGCTTACTGGTTAGGCTTAAATGAAAAAAAGAAGGCTACATTCCGTTTTCACCATATTTCAACAGATGAGGTCTATGGTGATTTAGAAGGAACAACGGATTTATTTACAGAAAAAACCCCTTATTCTCCTAGTTCACCTTATTCAGCAAGTAAAGCGAGTTCAGACCATCTGGTTCGTGCTTGGAATCGGACCTATGGATTACCGATTTTAGTGACCAACTGTTCCAATAACTATGGTCCTTACCATTTTCCAGAAAAACTCATTCCATTAATGATCTTAAATGCTTTGCAAGGAAAAGCACTTCCAGTCTATGGTAATGGCCAGCAAATTCGTGACTGGTTATTTGTGGAAGATCATGCCCGTGCACTTTATACTGTCGTGACTCAGGGGCAAGTAGGTGAAACCTATAACATTGGTGGTCACAATGAAAAAGCCAATATTGATGTAGTTCTTACCATTTGTTCTTTACTCGAAGAACTGGCTCCTAATAAACCACAAGGTGTTGAACGTTATCGAGACTTAATTACGTATGTAAAAGACCGCCCAGGCCATGATGTACGTTATGCGATTGATGCTTCAAAAATTGAACATGAATTGGGTTGGACACCGAAAGAATCATTTGAAACGGGATTACGTAAAACGGTTGAATGGTACTTAAACAATAATGAATGGGTTGAACACGTTCAAAGTGGTGAATATCAATCCTGGTTAAATAAGCAATACCAAGGATAAGCATGAAGATTTTATTGCTTGGAAAAAATGGTCAGGTTGGGTGGGAACTACAACGTGCTCTAGCTCCTTTGGGTGATGTTATTGCATTAGACCGGCATGGTCTAGCGGGACTGTCCGGTGATATGACCCAGCCACGGGCGATTTATAACACGATCATGACGGTAAAACCTGATGTGGTCGTGAATGCTGCTGCCTATACAGCCGTGGATTTAGCTGAAACAGAGCAGGATCAAGCCGATTTAGTGAATCATCAAACGGTAAAAGCTGCAGCTGAAGCGTGCCAACAAGTCAATGCACTGTTTGTGCATTACTCGACAGACTATGTTTTTGATGGCTTAGGTCAGACTTCATTTCTTGAAACGGATCGCATTGCACCCTTAAATGTTTATGGTCAAACCAAAGTGCAAGGTGAGCAGGCAATTATTGCAAGTGGTTGTGATTACCTAATTTTCAGAACCTCATGGGTCTATGCTGCTCGAGGAAAAAATTTCTTGAAAACTATGCTGAATTTGGCTCAGCAGCGAGAAGAACTCTCTATCATTGATGATCAAGTGGGTGCCCCTACCTCGGCTGAGTTGATTGCGGATATTACGGCACAGGCCATTCCACAAACAGCGGCTGACAGCATGAAAACAGGGGTTTATCACCTTGTAGCAAGTGGTGAAACTTCATGGTTTGGGTATGCCAATTATGTTTTTGAGCAGGCACGAGTCTTTGGATTGGAATTGGCTGTACAAAAGGTCAATCCCATTCCTACCATGGCGTATCCAACTCCAGCCACACGACCACATAATTCACGATTAAACAATCAAAAGTTACAGCAAACCTTCAGATTGAATTTGCCGCATTGGCAAGAAGGTGTAAAACGAATTCTAGCGGAGCTATTAAGCAAATGAGTATAAAACGTAAGGGTATTATTTTAGCAGGCGGTTCCGGTACACGCTTACATCCGATTACCAAAGGTGTGTCCAAGCAACTTCTACCAATTTACGATAAGCCAATGATTTACTATCCGCTTTCTGTATTGATGCTGGCGGGTATTCGTGAAGTTTTAATTATTTCAACACCTGAAGACCTTCCAAACTTTGAAAAATTATTGGGCGATGGTTCCCAATTTGGTATTGAATTGAGCTATAAGGTGCAACCTTCTCCTGATGGTTTGGCACAAGCATTCCTGATCGGTGAAGAATTTATTGGTCAAGACAATGTCTGTCTAATTTTGGGTGATAATATTTACTACGGTCAGCACTTCAGTGAGCAACTTGAGGCCGCGAATGCACGTGAGCATGGAGCCACAGTCTTTGGCTATCATGTTACAGATCCTGAGCGTTTTGGTGTGGTTGAATTTGACAAAACTGGTAAGGTACTCAGTATTGAAGAAAAACCTGTACAGCCAAAATCTCCTTATGCGGTTACAGGTTTATATTTCTATGACAATCGTGTCGTTGAATTTGCCAAGCAAGTTAAACCTTCAGCTCGTGGCGAACTTGAAATTACCGACATTAATAATGCTTACTTGAAAGATGGTTCACTCAATGTCGAACTACTTGGTCGTGGCTTTGCCTGGCTGGATACAGGTACGCATGAATCTTTGCTTGAAGCAGGGCAGTTTGTTTATACCATTGAAAAACGTCAATCGTTGAAAGTGGCTTGTCTTGAAGAGATTGGTTTTAACCAAGGTTGGATTAGTAAAATTCAATTACTAGACAGTGCTAGTGCTTTAAAGAAAACAGAATACGGTCAATATCTGTATAAAATTGCGGATGAAGCACAATGAAAATTGAACAAACCAAAATTGAAGGCTTGCTGATTATACATCCACAAGTGTTTGGTGATGATCGTGGCTGGTTTATGGAAAGTTTTAATCATCAACGTTTTGCTCAAGCACTTGAAGAGTTAAATTTACCCGTACCAACATTTGTTCAGGATAATCACTCACTGTCGCAAAAGGGAGTGCTACGCGGTTTACACTTCCAAAAAACTCCATATGCTCAGGGCAAATTGGTTCGAGTTGTGCAAGGCCAGGTATGGGATGTGGCTGTGGATATTCGCCCTGAATCTAAAACTTATGGTGAATGGGTCGGTCTAGAACTTAGCGCTGAGAATAAAACCATGTTCTGGATTCCGGAAGGATTTGCCCATGGTTTTATTGCATTAGAGGATAATACCCAGTTCTTGTATAAAACTACCAATTACTATAATAAAGAAAGTGAAGATGCCATTATCTGGAATGATCCCACACTCGCAATTGATTGGCCTTTAAATCAGGTTGATAAAGTGTTGGTGAGTGAGAAAGATCAGCAAGCAAATCAATTCAAATAAAAAGAGGAGCAGTAGCTCCTTTTTTTATTTTGGTTTATTAAAAATAATTTTATAAGGTGCAACTAGGATGATTGAAATTAGAAATTGTATGCACAATTTTAGAATATAAAAAGGCACAACATAAAAGGGGATTGTACGTAAAGCAAGCATACTGGTTGGGATAATTCGGTCATAATATCTACGCCGTATTGCTAGAGATGCATTCTTGCGTAACTCTTTAGACAATGCCTTATTATTTTTTAAATAGATTGTATTGGCTAGAGGTTGTTTCTTTCTATACTCATTAAGAAAAGTATTCATACTTTCACGGAATAGAATGACCTGTCGACGGACCTCAAAGTGATCTTTCTTCTTTTTGGCTTGGGCAATGACACTCGTATCGTGGTAACGGAAATAATTTAAACATTCTGCTGTATAGAAAATATCACCTTGAGATATGATTTTAGCCCAAATTTGCCAATCTCCGATAAATCTTAAGCGTGGATTTGCTCCACCGACATCAAGATAGGTTTGTTTTTTAAAAACTACGGCACTCGCATTTGGAATAGTATTTCCTGTGTTTAAAAACTTTTCAAAATATTCTAAGCCGCACATCTCAAAATCATTTTCAAATAAAGTCGGGTTAAGATGATCTGTAGCATCTTTCCATGAACCTGTCACTATGCCATTTTCATTCATGCGATAAGATTGACTATAGGCTAAGACTAACTTTTTATTCTTATAAAATGGAGCAACCAGCTTCTCTAAAAAGTGTGGGTCAGCAACATCATCTGATTCTGCAATCCAGATTAAATCTCCTTTTGCCAGTTCAATCCCTTTATTCCATTGAAAAAAAGTTGAGCCGGAGTTTTTTTCATTGATAATACAATGCGAAACTTTTGGGTGGTTGGAATATCTTTTTAATATTTCAGCACTGTTATCTGGAGAGAGATCATCAAGTAGAATAATTTCGAAGTCGGATAAAGTTTGATTAAGAATGCTTTTAATGCGTTCTTCTAAATATTTTTCATGGTTATAACAAGGAATAATGACGCTAACAAACACGGAATGGGTAACCTATCTAGATCTATTGTGAAATTTTTGAATCAAGTAACAATTCAACCAGAGTTTTTAACCTATTTTTATAGGTGTGGTGATAATGGACTTTATCTTTTGCTAATCTAGCATTAATTATGGTTTCTTTAAGTTTACTTTTCAATTCTTGGGGATTTGAAAAGTAAATAATTTCCTCATCAATTTTAAATACTAATTCTAAATCCTCAACATATTCACTGACTAATATACATCCACATGCAGGTGCTTCGAAGCATCGCATATTCATACCTTGCCTAATATTTTTTTTGTTAATCAGATTCAAAATATATTTATGTTTTCGGTAAAGATTTGCTACTTGCGTTAAAGGAATATTGTATGGATGAATAATACTATCTGCTTTTTTGAGTTTATCCCAACCTTTACCATAAATTGTAAGAGGAAGAGGAATTTGTTCAATCAGTTCCTGTCTGTTAGGTGACCACGCACCAATAAATAATAAGCGTTCAGCTTTCGACTCATTGCCTTCAAAAAAGATATTGGGATTATAGGCTAATGGCAAATACAGGCTATTTGTAATACCTATTTTTTTTGCATCCTCCATGAAGCTGGAATCTGTAAAGCAAAATAAATCGATAATCTCTTTAGATTTAGCTAATCTTTGATCAAAGAAGTCACCAATCCAATGCGCTTTTTTACATGGATATTTTGATAAAACCTTTATTAAAGAGGGTGAGAAGTAAAATAAATCGACAATTAAAATTAAGTCTGGTTGAAATGAATATAACTTTTTCTCTAGTAATTTCGCTGTGTATACGTCTTTGTTGGGAATAATTTTTTTTAAAAAACGTTCTAGTGTATTGTTATGATTGAGAGCAAAGCCTGAAATTACATAGTCAGCGCTTTGATCATTTGAGTCCAATATATTTTCATACCATTGGAGAATGCCATTTCGTTTGCCAATCACTAAAATCTTTAATTTTGCCATTATTATTTATCCAGATTCCCATTCAACACTATATAAACTATCCTATAAAATTACCAGTGCACCTAAAATACTCTTTAAGAAATAATAGACTAATGGGGTATTAGAGTATAAAGATATCATTCGCAAGTATAGAGTACATAAATAACCACTGAGCGACTAAAAAATCAGCATGATTCTATGGTTGTGTATGGCAATATAGCATCGCTATTTATCCAGTGCCTGAGATGTATAAAGATTTTTATTCCCTTCAACATTTCTAAACCGCTTATAAGACCAGACATATTGCTCGGGTGCGATATTAATCATGTCTTCTAAATTTTGATTCAAGCTATCCACTGAAGTTTGTAAATCTTTCGATAAAATCTGATCGGATAGTGGTGAGCAATACACATTAAAACCTGATGTTTCATCACGAATACAACTGAGGCCTACTATATTGCATTGGGTCTTACTGGCCAGTTTTGACACCAGCGTAGTAGATAAGGTCTTTTGCCCAAAAAATTCTGAATAAATACCTCCCGATGCTTTAGGAAGATGATCCGGTAAAATGACCGTTAATCCTCCTTGCTTCAGATGTTTAAAGATGGCACGCACGCCATTTTCATCGGTGGGGACAAGCGTGGCATTCAATCGCTGGCGCGCTTCTAGCATAAAGCGATCGACCGCTTTATGCTTATTGGGCTTGTACATGATCATCGGGGCGGCATGTAAATTCAGCCATGCATTTAAAAACTCCCAGCAGCCCAAATGTGCAACCACAACTATAACGCCTTTTTTGTTGGCTAAGGCTTCTGTAAGATGCTGTTCTCCGTAAATATTTTTGATCTGATTTAAGCTGTATTCAGGTGGCATACCCCAACATTTGATTGATTCTATATACGTCATGCATTGACTTTTTAAGCTTTTTTTGAGGAGAGCCTGGTAGGCTGTTTCATCCAGTTCGGGATAAGCCAGCTTTAAATTGATGCTGGTAATTCGTTTGAGTGAGGAATTGAAGGAATACAGCAGAATTGCAATGCAGGATGCCAGAAGCTGTAAAAAAAACAACGGAAATCGGGAAATGACTTTGAGGAAAAAATACATAATGTTGTAACTCTTTGAAAACTACACTGGTTATAAGAAGAAAATTTTGCAAAGAGTTTTATTACAGCAAGGATGATGCTGCCCCTATGTCTAAATCACAGATAAGGAGTTAAACATTTTCAGAACAAAATAAAACGAGATAAAACCACTGAGGAAAGTCACCACTCAGTGGTTAAAGAAGGGAATTATTCGACTTTCTCTGCGTTGCCTTTTAAAACCATATAAATCAGCCCCACAAAAATCACAAATGCGCCGCCAATAGAACTTAAGCTAAAGTACAAAATACGGTCATTGGTGTCTAAGGCAAATAGGTTATTGGCCAGAATATAACGCATGAATAACCATTGAGCGACAGCAAATACAATTAGCATAATGCCACGATTACGAACTGCAGGACGCATAGCCATAGTAACGCTCAACTTAAAATTCAAAACGAAGCGCTATTATGCCACTAGCTAGATCATATCTCAATTCATAAAAAACCCTGCAAATTTGCAGGGTTCTTCTCACATTCTCAAAACTTATTCTTAAGATTCAGCTTTTGGTTTTTCACGTAAACGAATACCCAAATCACGCAATTGAGTCGCTTCAACTGCTGCAGGTGCTTGAGTCAATGGACATTCAGCTGTCTTGGTTTTCGGGAAGGCAATCACATCACGAATAGACGATGCACCTGTCATTAACATCACTAAACGGTCTAAACCAAATGCTAAACCACCATGCGGAGGCGCACCATAACGTAACGCATTGAGTAAGAAGCTGAACTTCTCTTCGGCTTCTTCTTCTTCAATGCCTAAAGCTTCAAAAATCGCTTTTTGCATTTCTAAGGTATAAATACGCAGTGAACCACCACCAATTTCAGTACCGTTCAACACCATGTCGTACGCAACAGATAAAGCTTCACCTGGATTGCTCTTCACATCTTCAACGCTTGATTTTGGCAAGGTGAATGGGTGATGCACAGAAGTCCATTTACCATCATCTGTTTCTTCAAACATTGGGAAATCAACTACCCAAAGCGGTGCCCATTCGCAAGTTGCAAGGTTCAAATCGTGACCAATTTTGACACGAAGTGCACCCATCGCATCGTTTACCACTTTGGCTTTATCTGCACCAAAGAATACGATGTCACCATTTTCAGCGCCTACACGTTTTAATAGATCAAGCACGATTGGCTCAATAAATTTCACGATTGGAGATTGTAAGCCTTCAATACCTTTTTCAAGTTCATTGACTTTAATGTAAGCCAAACCTTTTGCACCGTAGATGCCAACATATTTGGTGTACTCATCAATCGCGCTACGTGGTAATGAACCCGCGCCAGGTACGCGAAGCGCAACAATACGACCTTTAGGGTCTTTCGCAGGGCCTGCAAATACTTTGAACTCAACGTCTTGCATTAAGTCTGCAACGTCTACCAGTTTTAGTGGAATACGTAAGTCTGGTTTGTCAGACGCATAATCACGCATTGCTTCTGAATATGGCATACGTTGGAATTTGTCAAATTTCACGCCCAGAAGTTCATCGAACATCTTCACGGTCATGCCTTCCATCAAATCCATAATGTCATCGTCACTCATGAACGATGTTTCGATGTCGATTTGAGTAAATTCAGGCTGACGGTCTGCACGCAAGTCTTCATCACGGAAACATTTTGCGATTTGGTAATAACGGTCAATACCACCCACCATCAACAATTGTTTAAACAATTGTGGAGATTGTGGCAGCGCATAGAAGCTACCGTTAGATACACGGCTTGGCACTAAATAGTCACGCGCGCCTTCAGGGGTTGCACGTGTCAAAATTGGGGTTTCAACATCCAAGAAACCATGATCGTCTAAATAGTTACGAATCAGGTTGGTGACTTTAGAACGGAAACGTAAGCGATCTAACATTTCTGGACGACGGATGTCCAAGAAACGGTATTTCAAACGAATTTCTTCTGAAATGTTGGTATTTTCGTCGTTCAATGGGAACGGAGGCGTTTCAGATGCTGCAAGAACTTCAATTTCCTTGCCTAAAACTTCAATTTGTCCACTGACCATATTGGCATTTTCTGTGCCTGCATAGCGACGACGTACACGACCTGTAATTTTTAATACAAATTCTGAACGTGCTTTGTCTGCAGTTGCAAATGCTTCTGGAGTGTCTGGGTCAATCACGACTTGCACAAGACCATCACGGTCACGCATATCTAGGAAGATTACACCACCGTGGTCACGACGACGGTGTACCCAGCCACACAGGGTAACAGTTTGATCAATTTGAGCTTCGGTTAAAGAACCGCAATAATGAGTTCGCATCATAGCGTTAAAAATCCAACTATATGGGTTAAGGAAGCGAATACGTAAACAGCGCACCGCCTTTAGCAAAGGTAGGATTATGCCTCTTTGGGCATGTGGCTACAAGAACCTGCTGCAAAAACAGTGGGTTTTTACAAGGAATGTGTCTGAAATAGGATAATGCAGCAAGATTCAGGATGAAGTGATGAGCATTGGCTTTATTTCATCTGTCTTTGCCGATCCAAAAACAAAAATAACAGACAACCTAAACTAAACATGAGTAATGCCCCTTGGCTAAACTCATTGATGGCACGCCCTGTAAAGTAATACAGTTCTTCCTGCCAAAGTGCATCGGGAATATGCCGTGCATAATCCCAAAGTGAGAAACAGCCCAAAGCGAAAGATAGTGTAATAAGACCAACTGCATAGCCCAGAACTTTGATGCTTACAGGTTTGATTTGCCGATGCTTCTTATAATAATGCAGGCTCATACATAACAAAAAAGGCAGGGCTAAAATAGAACTACCAATTTGCAAAATTCGATGCATCGGGTAAGTCTGAGCGCCCCATTGCACCGACTGTGCTAAAAAATCCTGAAAGGCAAAGCTGCGAAAGTCGTGATGGGTTAAACCATCCCAAATTAAATGCGTGGCATTCCCCAGTAATAAGCTGAAGATAGTCACTAAAATAAAGCCCAATACTGATGTTGCATGATTCAAATTTAGCGGGTGGTGTATTCCCACAAAACGATATAACGCAGGGCGATATACCAGATACCAAAGTGCACAGAACATAAGGCCTAAGAATAAGTTTGGATAAAACAAGGCCGACCATAAATGTGGCGTTGGGTCTTGGCGTAGGGTAAACAAGCGATGTAAATCTGGCAGCATACAGCCAATTGCAAGTGCAGCAATAGGTAGCCGTTGTCCTGAGAGTTTAGCTAGTGGTGGGGCAAGTACCGCATGTGAGAGCGTAAAGGGCATACCAATTCAAAGTAAAGAATATAAAAAATCAAAATAAATTGTGCTGAATAGCTTAATTGAGAATACAGAATAACAATGTTTTTTATTGCAATGTTAATGAAATGTTATATTATAACATCAATTATTTTTACTAATTTGAGCATGGGTCATGGCGTTCCATAAGAATTTAATAACAGTTTCAATTTTTGCAGTACTTAGTCCAGCAGCATTTGCCGATACAGATGCTACAAATACACAACTGGAAACGATTCAGCTACAAGCACATCCTTTGGTACAAACTGCGGCAGATTTCGCTGTAGCAGATCATGTGATTGATCAGAAAACGTTGGCAGAGCGCAGCACCACTATAGGTGATGCAATGGCAGATGAGCTAGGTGTTTATTCTAACCAATATGGTTCAGGCTCTAGCCGACCTGTCATTCGTGGGCAAGATGGTGCACGTGTTAAAGTGCTGCAACATGCTTCAGAAACGGCAGATGTTTCTACACTTTCACCAGACCATGCTATCACTGTAGATCCGATTTTAGCCAAACAAGTTGAAATTATTCGTGGCCCATCAACATTACTTTATGGTGCAGGAACGGTTGGTGGCTTAGTCAATGTGACCGATCAAAAAATTCCAACTCAAATGCCAAATAATGGTTTAGAAGGACAGGTAGGTTTACGTTACAACACAGGTAGCGATGAAAAGCTAGTGAGTGCGGGGGTAACTGCAGCACTCAGTGATCAATTTGCGCTGCGTATTGAAGGTTCAAAACGTAAAGCCAATGATTACATCACGCCAAATTATTGGGTAGAACACCATGATGATGAAGCAGGGCATGAAGATCATGATCATGATCATGATGATGAGGGCACACATTTAGATAAAGCACGCCGTGTAGACAATACCTTTGCCGAAGGCCAAACGGTGAATATTGGTGGATCATGGATTCATGACCGTGGTTTTGTGGGGTTGTCGTACAGTAACCGTCAGGACAAATATGGTTTGCCAGGGCATAGTCATGAGTATCATGATTGCCATCCACATGGAAATAAATTGCATTGCGGAAGTCATGACCCTGCACCACAACCAGATCCACATGACGAACACGAACATACACATGGTGGCCCGTGGATTGATTTGGAATCACACCGTTATGATTTGCGTACTGAACTTGATCAGCCCTTTGCAGGCTTTGAGAAACTTCGTGCGCATGCCAGCTTTACCGATTATGAGCATGATGAATTAGAAGAAAATAAAGTCATCAGTAACTTTAGAAGTAAAGGCTACGATGCTCGATTAGAGTTGGTTCATCAACCTATTGCGGGTTGGGAAGGGGTGTTTGGTACACAGTATAGTCAGCAAAAAATTGATTTAACTGGACAAGTAGAACAACACGGCGATCATTCTCACGAAACCGTACCTATGCCTGATACCAAAACTCAAAAATATAGTTTATTCGGTTTAGAGCATAAACAATTTGGCGATGTGCATGTTGAACTCGGTGCACGGGTTGAACATCAAAAAATTGATGTCGATGCTCAGAAAAAAGATTATTCAGATACAGGTGTATCTGCTTCTGCCGCAGCCAACTGGCAGTTTGCACCTAACTATAAACTATCCCTTACAGGTTCACATCAGCAGCGTTTACCATTGGCGCAAGAGCTTTATGCCAATGGAATCCACTTTGCAACCAACACCTATGAGCGTGGGAATGCGAATTTAGATGTGGAAAAGTCGAATAATTTAGAACTTGGTTTGCACTATGAAGCTGATAAACTGGAATATTCGTTGCATGTCTATCATAACTGGTTTGATAACTATATTTATGGTGCAA
This sequence comes from Acinetobacter sp. YH12136, assembly GCF_013418545.1. Lineage (NCBI taxonomy): Bacteria > Pseudomonadati > Pseudomonadota > Gammaproteobacteria > Moraxellales > Moraxellaceae > Acinetobacter > Acinetobacter sp. YH12136. Next base: position 11,300 of record NZ_VPBV01000034.1, on the reverse strand, counting down.
CCACCGACCATATAGAAACTTTCCGTTTAATTGATTATCAACAAGACAAAGCCAAGTTTTATGGCACAGAAGCCAAGCTAGGTTATCAGATCAGCCCAGATTATAAACTCAGTGTATTTGGTGATTATGTCCGCGGTGAGATTGACAATCAAAATGCACCACGTGTACCTGCAGGGCGTTTAGGGACTAAAGTAGATGCCAACTTTGCCGATGGTTGGTCGGGTATGGCGGAATATTATCGTGTCTTCAAACAAGACAAGGTTGCTTATTTAGAGCAAGAAACAGCAGGCTATAATATGGTCAATGTTGGTGTGGCTTATGCGGGCAACTATGCCAACAAACAAGATTACCGTGTGTATTTTAAAGCCAACAACTTGCTCGATGATGAAGTGTATTCACATACATCGTTCTTGTCGAATATTCCACAAGTGGGTCGTAACTTTACAGTCGGCGTGGAATTTGGCTTCTAAAATTCAATTTGCCTTGAGCAGGATGTCTGCGTGAAAACACAGAAATCCTCTTGAAAATCCAAACAATTAAACCTAGTCTGAGCGCATCGGACTAGGTTTTTTGTTATGCGTATCTTTCAGCGAATTCATCAAAAATTGAATTGGTCGCCTCGGGCGTATGTGGGACTTATTTTAGGTTTTTTAGCTTTAGGTTATTTGGCGTCTGCGACCTACCACAGCTTAAAACCATTACCCGAAGGGCTGAATTACACTGGAAAATTACGTCATGCGCCTATTAAATTTATTGCCGATCAGACCTATATCGACGGGCAAGGTGTTCAGCAACAACAGCATCAAATTTTTAATGAAATTTTAGGACTGATTGATGCAGCACAAAGCACCATTGTGTTGGATATGTTCTTATTTAACTCTGAAGTGGGAACGTCTAAACAGCAGCATCAACCGCTAACGCAGCAACTCACCGATGCTTTAATTCATAAACGTCGGATGCAGCCGAATATTGAAATCAAAGTCATTACCGATCCCATTAATTCGGTATATGGCGGCATCGCGCCTGAGCATTATCGTCAATTGCGTCAGGCGGGCATTGATGTGATTGAAACAGATTTAACCCCGCTGCGCGCATCGAATCCTTTGTGGTCGGGTTTTTGGTATTTCTGCTGTCAGGGTATTCCAAATAATGCCGAAAAGGGCTGGCTGCCAAGTCCGTTCGGTAAAGATAAAATTACCTTGCGCAGTTATTTCAGCTTGTTCAATTTTAAAGCTAATCATCGTAAAACCATGGTGGTCGATACTGCCGAAGGCTGGAAAGCATTGGTCACGTCGTTTAATTCACATGATGGCAGTTCACGTCATTCCAACAGCGCGTTATTGGTGACGGGCAATACTGCAGTAGATGTGTTGAAAACAGAACAAGCCGTCGCGCGAATGTCGCAGGGCAATCTGTCTGGGGTGATTGTGGGGGAGTTTGAGGCAGATTCGTCTTATCCTCAAGTGCAACTCATCACTGAACAAGCCATTTTAGAGGGCAGTTTGACACTGATTCGGCAGACCAAAGCGCAAGAACATCTGGATTTGGCGATGTTCTATTTATCGGAGCGTCAAATCATCAAGGCACTGATTGCTGCACAGCAACGTGGCGTAAAGGTGCGGGTATTACTCGACCCGAATAAAGATGCTTTTGGACGTGAAAAAAATGGCATTCCAAACCGACAGGTAGCGGCAGAATTACATGCGGCAGGAGTGAAGGTGCGTTGGTGTAATACCCAAGGCGAGCAATGCCACAATAAAATGCTGATGAAATCGAATGCAACACAGGCGGAGTTGATTTTAGGTTCTGCCAATTTCACGGCACGTAATTTAAAAAACTATAATTTAGAAACCAATTTACGAGTAGTAGGGCAGGTGCAAGACCCTGTATTTCAGGATGCTCAACACTATTTTAATACCGCATGGTCAAACCTTGAGGGTAAAAATATGAGTGTGGATTATGCGGTTTATGCCGATGAGTCGAAGTGGAAATATGCGCTGTATCGCTTTATGGAATGGAGTGGTTTATCGACCTTTTGATTTTTTAATTGTATGCCTTGAACTCAAAAATCCCTCTTATTGAAAGAGGGATTTTTTTGAGCCGAATATTACTTTACAGGATTTGGCGGCACCATTTCATCCAAATCTTTATCACTCATTTGATCTAACTCGGCAATATCGGTTTTGATTTTCCATTGTGCTTCATCATCCACAGGATTCGGTAAACGCGCTTCTAACCAATCACAAACCACATCTGGGCTAAATTCTGGATGGTTGCATTGAATTACCCACGATAAAAAATCTTTGGCTTCACCATTCATATACGGTGGCGGTGAAACAGGTAAGAATTGAGTCGGCAAGCGCTCATCTCTGGAAATATAATTCAGCACATGTCCCAATTCCTGCACAGTTTGCCATGCTAACGGATGTTCTACATCAATTTGAAATTTGAACCACCATGCATGCTGACCGTCTGAACCATAAGCGTCTACACGGGCTTGCTGTACACTCGGAACTTTGCAGAAAAACTGATGAAGGCGGTCAAAATTTAATTCAGGCACGAGGTTTCATCCAATTTCAAAAAAAATGTATCTTAGCATAGGGGTTGGAGATATTTCATAAATGGCGAGCCGTGTCGGTGAAATCTGCGGAGACGAAAGTTTAAAATTGCTGATTTTTTATTCATTGTTTGTCCTTAATTTGAGCTTAGAATAAAAATATGAAAATAGGAGTGCTAGATATGAAAGTGGCGATTTTAACTGCATTGAGTGGCATGCTATTTTTAGGTGTGTCGATGCAGAGCTTGGCCGAAACCAATCGTTGGGCAGGATATACAGGCGTCAATACACAGCGTGATCAGCATCGTCCTTATTCGCCACAACATCGTCCTGCTTATCCGCAGCATCGACCTTATCATTCACAGCAACCCTATTCCTATCCACCACATTATCCATACCATCAACGACCTGTACCGCAGTGGGGGCAGCCAACCATTCGTAGTGGCATCAATATTCAATACAATGCGCCAAGTACCGTGCAATATAACCACCAAAGCTACAGTTGGGTAAATGGTGAGCCGAGTAGTGCACATATTGAAAGTTCGACCTATCGTGTGGTGACTGACTGGCAACATTTAGGTTTACCTGCTCCGCCACGAGGTATGTACTGGATTTTTGAACATGGGCGTTATGTGTTGGTGGCAAATCGTTGAGAAAAAAGTGAAATCATAGAGATCAATGCTTCTAGATATTGAGTATCTAGAAGCATTTTTTTGACCTATTTTAGATTTTTACGCCAATTCATCATCTTCTGGGCGAGGGGTTTTGCCTTGTGCTAAAGGCTTTTCACTGTGCTTGTCTCGAATAACGGAAGGGTAATGCCAAGATGCAAAACGCACCACTAAAATTGCAGCGGCTAAAATTAAAATTGAACCAGTAATAATCACTAAGTCGAGATCAGCTTTATGGTCGTGTTGAATATCTGAAATTAGCAAACGGGTTAGTGCGGTAATGGCAATATAAATTAAAAAACGCACAGGCATGTGATTGGTTTTAAAATAAATACCCACCATTGCACCTAGTTCTAAATAGATAAAAAGCAATAAGATGTCATCAATAGTGGCATATTGTTTGATGGTGAAAATATCAATTACCGTATGTCCAGCAGACCAAATGACCATACAGCCAATGATAAAGAGCGCAAGATAATGAAAACTTTCTACAGCCCAATTGCCATATTTGTCTAATAGGCTTTCAACTGCTTGAATATTTTTATCTATTTTTGAACGACGTACTGCCATTTTCACCTCCTGTTTAAGTATGGATATTCAGACTTCAACAAAGGTGATGCAAATTTCATGCACAAATTAGAATAGGTATATAAAATTTAGTATAAAAAAACGCCTGATGATTCAGGCGTTTTTGCGATACTGTATTAATTAAGACTGGTTGGTGAAGTAATCTTCACTGAAGTTCATTACCACTTCTGCACCCGCTTTCACTTTTGTAATGCGTAAAGCTAGTTCTGGCAAAATACGTTGTACAAAGTACAGTGCCAATGACAATTTGTTTTGATAGAACTCACCCTCTTTTTGTTTGGCTGCATTGGCAATGCGCGCAAACATATATGAGAAGCTGAGCAAACCTACCGCATGTAAATAATCAACCGCTGCTGCGTTCGGGAAATCTACATTTTCTTTGGCTGCATTTAAAACGTATTGTGTAACAGATTCAACTTCAGTGGCTGCATCTAAAGTTGCATCTTTAATGAAGTTGAGGTCTGCATCTAAACCATTGGTAAAGTCACGGATTTCTGCAATGTATTCTGCAATAAATTCGCCATTACATTTAATGGTTTTACGACCAATCAAGTCTTGCGATTGTACGCCGTTAGTACCCTCATAAATTTGGGCGATACGTAAATCACGAACACATTGCTCCATACCCCATTCACGGATATAACCATGACCACCGAAGCACATTTGCGCATCAAGTGTCGCATTGAAAGCAGTATCGGTTAAGTAGGCTTTGGCAATTGGGGTTAACAGTGCAACACGGTCATTGGCTTTTTTCACAGCTTCTGCATCGGTAGAGAATTTAGTGATATCCAATTGTTGACCCACATATACCGCAAATGCACGTGAAGCTTCGTTATTGGCACGTGCATTGAGCAGCATACGACGCACATCGCCATGCACCAAAATGCTATCCGCTGCTTTGTTTGGTGATTTTACGCCCGATGCACTACGGCCTTGAATACGGTCAGTCGCATATTGCGCAGCATTTTGATAGGCAAATTCAGATGCACCTAAACCTTGAATTCCCATAGACAGACGTTCGTAGTTCATCATTACGAACATGGCAGCCAAGCCTTCGTTTTCTTTGCCGACCAAGTAACCTTTGGCACCATCAAAGTTCATCACACATGTTGCAGAGGCTTTAATGCCCATTTTGTGTTCGATTGAGCCTGGACCTACTGGGTTGCGCTCACCCAACGAACCATCTTCATTCACCAAGAATTTTGGCACGATGAATAAAGAAATACCGCGTGAACCTGCAGGAGCGTCTGGTGTTTTCGCTAAAACTAAGTGAATGATGTTTTCTGCGAGGTCGTGATCACCACCTGTAATAAAGATTTTAGTCCCTGTGATGTTGTACGTACCGTCTGCATTTGGTTCTGCTTTGGTTTTAATAATCCCGAGGTCTGTTCCTGCATGTGGTTCAGTCAAACACATGGTACCTGACCACTCACCTGAGTAAATTTTAGGTAAATAGGTTTCTTTCTGTTCTTGTGATGCATAACTGCTTAATGCCATGCCTGCACCGACAGATAGCAGTGGATACAACATGAAGGATGGGTTGGTGGCAAACAGCATTTCATCTGACAATACTGTCAGCATTTTTGGCATGCCTTGACCACCCCATTCTTCATCTGCGCCTAAACCAATCCAGCCGCCTTCGGCATATTGTTTAAATGCTTCTTTAAATCCAGCAGGTGTGGTGACTTCGCCATTGTTATAGGTCGCGCCTTCTTCATCACCGCTACGGTTAATAGGCAACGTCACATTTTGGGCAAATTTTGCCATTTCTTCCAAAATTGCTTCAGCCGTTGCAGCATCAAGGTGAGCGAGGTTTTCATTGTTTTGCCAGAATTGTTCTGCATTGAATACATCATTTAAGATGAATTTCATATCGGCAAGTGGGGCATTATAAATTGGCATGTGAGTTCACCTGTTTATTGTTTGAATCTTGATTCGTTGAGTTCAGTGTAATCTACAATTGTGAATGTTGTAGACCACTAAAGCGAAAGAATGCTTTATTTATAAAGAAAAAGGACTGTCAATGCTATGACCGTCCTTTCTCAATTTCTGTACTCAAGAGTACAACATTTTGAATATCCCGCTAAATATGTTCAATATTTAGCGAGTTTCAATTTTCGCTTAGAAAGCAAAGTGTTCAGCATCTAATGCAAATAGTGGCTCTACACCTGTTGCAATCACGTCTACGTGTGAGCGAACACGTGGCAAGATTTTCTTGAAGTAGAAACGTGCAGTCGTCACTTTAGCATTATAGAAGTCTACATCGGTTGTGCCTGCTGCAAGTGCTTCTTGAGCGACCAATGCCATACGTGCCCATAGGTAAGCTAGTGTTACATAACCAGAGAAGTACATGTAGTCTACTGCTGCAGCACCTACTTCCTCAGGGTTTTGCATTGCACGCATACCAATTTGCATGGTCAAATCGCCCCATTCTTTATTGAGCGCTGCGAGCGGTTCAACAAATTCTTGCATTGCTGCGTTGTCTTTGTTGGCTTCTGCAAATTTATGGATGATTTTGGTGAAGTCTTTCAACATTGCACCTTGTGTACCCAAAACTTTACGACCTAACAAATCGATTGCTTGAATTTCAGTTGTACCTTCGTACAAGCATGAAATACGTGTATCACGCACAATTTGTTCCATGCCATGCTCAGAAATGAAGCCATGACCGCCGAAGACTTGCACACCATGTTTTGCAGATTCAGAACCTGTTTCAGTTAAGAATGCTTTTGCAATAGGCGTCAATAAAGACAAGATGTTGTCAGAGAACTTACGTTCTTCTTCAGTTGCACCTTGTTCAACGATATCTGCGTGTAGAGACAACAGATACACTAGTGCGCGACCACCTTCAGCAAACGCTTTTTGAGTCAATAGCATATTGCGTACAGCAGGATGCACAATAATTGGATCTGCTTCTTTTTCAGGAGCTTTCGGACCAGAAAGTGAGCGCATTGCTAAACGGTCTTTGGCATAAGTCAACGCACCTTGGAAAGAACCTTCAGATGCTGCAAGACCTTGTACCGCTGTACCGATACGTGCAGTGTTCATGAACGTGAACATGCAGTTTAGACCACGGTTTTCAGGGCCAATCAAGAAACCTTTCGCATTATCAAAGTTGATGACGCAAGTTGCATTGCCATGAATACCCATTTTGTGTTCGATTGAACCACAACGTACACCATTACGCTCCCCTAAAGAACCATCTGCATTCAGGTTGAACTTAGGAACGATGAACAGAGAAATACCTTTAGTTCCTTTAGGTGCACCAGGTAAACGTGCCAATACGATGTGCACGATATTCTCTGCCATGTCATGTTCACCAGCAGAGATAAAGATTTTCTCGCCCGAGATTGCATAGCTTCCGTCGGCCTGAGGTTCAGCTTTAGTACGGATAATACCCAAGTCAGAACCTGCATGAGATTCGGTTAAACACATGGTACCTGTCCACTCACCTGAAACAAGCTTTGGCAGATAGGTTGCTTTTTGTTCATCTGAACCGTGGTGTTCTAAAGTACGTACAGCACCATGAGAAAGACCTGGGTACATGCCCCATGCCCAGTTTGCTGTACCGACCATTTCTGAAATCACGTTTCCTAGAGAAACAGGTAGACCTTGACCGCCATATTGTTCTTCAGCAGAAAGAGACGGGAAGCCAAGTTCGATATATTTTTGATACGCTTCTTTAAAGCCCGTTGGTGTAGTCACCACGCCATCATTCCAAGTACAACCTTCACGGTCACCGCTTTGGTTGATTGGAGAAAGTTCATTTTCACAGAAATCTGCTGCAGCTTCCAAATATTGGTCAACCAATTCACGGCTTACGTTTTCTTGGAATGCAGGTAATTTTGCATAGTGATCTTCGGCATTTAATAATTCATGCAAAACGAATTGCATATCACGTAAAGGCGCTTTGTATTGTGGCATATCGGTTTCCTCAATACTGGTTTGACCAGCGTTATATTTTAAATGGATTTCAGCACATGCCTTCTCAGACATGCCATGTTGGAATGGTTGTAATCGTGCAACATCTTCTAATTCGGTACAAGCATCTGCATAGCATTTCTTGGTGACTGTAAAGTCAAAGATTTTTACCTTGAAATGGCTAAGTTGTTTGAGTGTAAATAGTTTTGCTGAATTTGAAATGATACAAATAGTCAAAACCGTAAAGAGATATGTCCAATAAAAAAGGCGCAATTTGCGCCTTTTTTATCTATTTATGCTTTTTAGAGTGGCTTAAGCAGCCTTATCCGGTGCTGAAACAGGTGCTTTAGGCTGGAAGTGAACGATACATTTGCCATCTATTGTTTGTATGCCGACTTTTAGCTGCACGGCTTTACCATCGGTTTGACCTTGGCAGGCTTTGGTCGCAGCTTGTTGACGCGCTTGATGTTCAGCTAAACGTTGATCGTATTGCTGGGTTAACTCAGCACGTTTCGCATCGGTTAGTGGTTCGCCACGATGCATATGCATGCCACGGAATTGACCACGATCGGCTTTATCGGCACGCATTGGGTGATGTTCACCACGTTTCATTTCATCACGGTTCGGTTTAAATGTAATCGCACATGTGCCTTCTAGTGTTTGCTCACCTGCTTTGACTTGGACTGCTGAACCCACCGCTTTGCCATCGCAGGCTTTTTTTATGTCTTGCATGACTTGTTTACGTTCAGTACGCATTTTTTCAAATTGTTTGCGTTGTTCAGGCGTCATGTGACGGTCTTTCTGATAATGACCATGCATATATTGCGACTGCTTCATATCTTTTGGTGCTTGGGTGGATTGACAGGCAGTCAACGCACCTACAGATAAAACGCTGGCAGTGGCTAAAGCAATTTTTGTCATCTTATTCATTCTAAATTCCTCCATACAAGAGCATGTGATTTTGGATGATTAAAGATTAAATAATAAAGATGTAGAAACAATGGAGAGTTTTTTCTAGCACTGTTGGTTACAATGCTCAAAATCGACAAAAAAAGCTGAGATTGCGCTTTTGAAAATTCGCCGTATACCCATCGCATTACGCCTGTTCTTAACAGTGCTGCTGACGACCTTTCTGATTACCACGGTCAGCTTGGGGGTATTGCATGTCAATATGCAGCGAAACTTCAGCAAATATGTGGCCGATGTCGAAATGCAAAAGCTGGACTTGCTCACTCAAAACTTGGCAGAAGTCTATGCGGTATATCACGATTGGGGCAATGCCATTCAGGCGCAAATTCTCCAAATTGAAGGTGAAGCTGCGCCCGATGATTATGACCGTTTATCGCGGTGGTGGTTGCGTCGTCAGTATGACATTGCTTTGCAGCAGCGTTATTTTCAGGAACACACCCTCGCCAATGTCAACTCAAGTGTAGTCGAGCCTGAGCCAGGCAAACGACAAGCCAATGCGGAAGAACTTCGCTGGTTAGAGCTGAATTTACCTTCACAATTTCAGCCATTTGAAGGTTTAGTATTTCCTTTGAGTGCCAATCAGAATGCTTTCCGTCCTGATCGTAAAAATGAAGGACACCAAAACGCGACAGAATCATCTGGAAAAAAACAATTTATTTCGATGCCTGACCGTTTAGGCTTGAGTTCACGCTTATCTTTATATGATGCTCAGCGGCAATTTGTAGTGGGAGAGCCTGCTGAAACTCAAATTTCCTTTCGTCCAATTATGGTCGGTGAAAAAATCGTGGGTTATCTGGGCTTAAAACCAGTGTTAGATCAGGAAGATGCTTTAAGTATTAATTTTTTTAGTAAACAAACTCGTTATTTATTATTGGCTTATGCTTTAAGTATTTTGGCGAGCTTGATTGCTGCCTTATTGTTGGCGACCTACTTTAAAAAGCCAATTCAGCGCTTATTAAATGGCACACGTGAATTAACCAAAGGCCATTATCAGCATCAGGTCAAGGTCAATCGTAATGATGAGTTGGGGGATTTATCTACCGAATTGAATCATTTGGCGGTGATTTTAGATCAACATGAAACTTCACGTCGTCAGTGGGTGGCTGATACTTCGCATGAGTTAAAAACGCCATTGGCGGTGTTGCAGGCACAAATTGAAGCCATGCAAGATGGTATCCGCAAAGCCACACCAGAGCATTTGGCTGCGATGATGCATCAGGTCAATAATCTGAAAAAACTCACACAGGATTTATCGGACTTGGCGCAAGCCGAAGCCATGCAGCTGAAATGCTATTTCTCGAGCATTGATCCATGGCAAGTGATTGAGCAGGAAATCGAAAGCTTTAAGCCGAAATTTGAACAGGCGCAGTTGGACTTGATCGTGTCGGGTGAAGGCACGCAATTACAATTGGATATAGACCGTTTTAAACAAATTATGCTCAACTTGCTCAGTAATAGTATTCGTTATACCGAAGCGGGTGGGCAGGTGCATATTCACACCAGTCAAAGTGCAACAGAATGGACAGTGTATGTAGATGACAGTCCGTTTGGTTTAAGTGATGAACAATTGGCACGTTTGGGTGAGCGTTTTTATCGTGCCGATGATTCACGTACACGCGCCACAGGTGGGACAGGTTTAGGTCTGGCTTTATCGTTCAAAATTGCCAAAGCATTGGGCGGAGAGTTAAGTTTTGCTCATTCACCGTTGGGTGGTTTACGCTGCAAATTAAGTTTTCCAAAAATCAAATCTTGAAGGACTTTAAGGAATCGTGCATGAAACATATCTTGCTGGTTGAAGATGAAATTGAACTTGCCCAATTGGTGCGAGATTATTTAGAAGCTGCTGGATTTGAAGTCAGTATGTTTCATGATGGACAAGAGGCCTATGACAGCTTTTTGCAGCGTAAACCAAGCCTGATGATTTTAGACTTGATGATTCCTCGTATGGATGGTTTGACCATTTGCCGCAAAGTGCGTGAACAGTCTGATGTGCCTATTATTATGGTCACGGCACGTACTGAGGAAATTGATCGGGTGCTAGGTTTGAACATGGGCGCAGATGATTATGTATGTAAGCCTTTTAGCCCGAAAGAGTTGGTGGCTCGTGTGCAGGCAGTATTGCGCCGTCTGGAACGTAAAAATGAGCCAGAAAGTAATGATTTATTCCGTATGGATAAAGCACAGCAGCGTATTTGGTATCAGCAAAAAACCTTGAATTTGACCCCAACCGAATTCCGTTTATTGGAATTGTTTTTAGAGCATGTCGGGCAGGTGTATTCACGTGCGCAGTTGCTAGATCATATTAACCCTGACAGTTTTGAAGTGGCAGATCGTGTAATTGATAGCCACATTAAAAACTTGCGCCGTAAAATTTCTGACGCTGCCGAAACGGGAAATCGTCATGAATGGATTCAAGCAGTGTATGGCGTGGGCTATCGTTTTGAATATCCTGATGAGTAAAAAAAATCTCTGTACACGACAAATTTCACAGAACCCTTATCCTATCAGGGTTCTGCCTTCTTAAAATTGCCAAAATTTCCTTAAACTCTTCTTTTTTCCCAAAACCAATTAAACGCTGAATCGCCATTTGAACA
>NZ_VPBV01000033.1:0-29256 GCF_013418545.1 Acinetobacter sp. YH12136 | reverse complement strand
AAACATCGTTCGATTGCTGGTTTTTTAGCAGGCGTATTTTCTTCACTATGTGCGTATCAACTTTGCCAAAAGAATAAGCCTAAAATTCATGTGATTAAATCTTTGGCTTATCCGTAACTGGGGTTATATTATCAACATTCAATTAAGATGCTTCTTGAAACACTCGCCCACCCGGCAATTGAGAAAAATATTGTTTTAAGGCTTCCAAACAACGATGTACTTTCATCGGTTGTTGCTCATGTTTGGAAATGATTGCATACAAGGTAAATGCGGGTAATTTCCACTCAGGCAAAATTTCAACCAAACTGCCATTAAGCAAATCTTTTTGAATATCCAAATGCAAAATTCGCGCAAGCCCATGCCCTTGCATACACAAAGATTTAGACACCAACACATTATTGGTCGATAGACGCGAGCCCAACTCTACATCCACATTTTCAGCAGTGCTGATATGCTTAAAATTGAGTTGCTGAAAATTCTTCATAATGGTTAATGGAATTAACTCGTGATGTTTTAAATCTTCAGGACGTGAAATGGGCGCGGTTTGATTTAAATAACTAGGTGATGCGACTAAAACTTGGTCAATAAGTGCAATAGGAATCACATGCTGGTTTTGATCTTCAATTATTGGACTCATACGCAGCGCAATATCAATACGACCATCAATCAGGTCAATGTATTGATTGTCGGTTTCTAGATGTACAGACAAGCCACGATGGGCAGACAGCCAATGAGAAAGTGCGGGAATCACATGGTTCGCGGCTAATTCTGGAGTGGTGGCAATTCTTAAATCACCGACCAAATCATCTCTTAACTCATTAATGCGTATTTTACCACGCTCAGCAGCGGCGAGCATTTCTTGACAACTGTGGAAAAAAGCTTGTCCTGCTTCAGTCAAACTCAGTTTTCTAGTAGAACGATGCAGAAGCGTGACTTCCATATCTTGTTCTAGTGAACGGATTTGCTGACTGACGGCGCTGGTGGTGATCCCTAAATCACGTGCTGCACCGCTAAACGAGCTTTTTTCAACAACACAAGCAAATACACCCATTGCTCGAAGTTGGTCTAACATAAATTCCCTCTGAAATTATAATCGTTGCCCTCATCTATCGATAAAAGCAACTTATTGTATTATACGGTGAAATTTATGCTTTGTATTCGTGATATTTAATTTATTGGTAAAACATTAGTTGGATTGATTGGCTTGCCATCTAGACGTACCTGAAACTCCAACATGGTACGTGTTGCACCAGAAGAACCCATTTCAGCAATCTTTTGACCCGCTGTGACATTTTGACCACTGCTCACATTCATCTTACTGTTATGTGCATAGGCGGTGATATAACCATCAATGTGCTTGATTAAAATCAAGTTTCCATATTCTTTTAAGCCATCTGCAGCATAAACCACCTGCCCATCTGCTGCGGCATAAATTGGGTCACCTACATTGCCACCGTAACGAATTCCTTTGATATTACTTGCCAAATTAAACTGTGCAATCACAGCACCTTGAGATGGTTTCACCCAGCGCAATGTGCTGCTACGCACCGGTGTACTTGGTGTTGTTGAGCTAGTGGTCGTGGTTGTAGTCGATGTTACCGGTGCAGGTGTCGTTGGTAAAGTGACTGTTTGACGTTGAATTGGTGCAGCCTGCGTTACAGGGCGAGTGCTTGTTGTACGTGGTGCATTGCCCGCTTTCAAACGAATCGACTGCCCGACATAAATACGATACGGCGGTGCAATATCATTCATTTCTGCAATGCTGAGATAGCTCAAACCATAACGTGCAGCGATACCACTTAAAGTATCACCTGAACGTACAGTATAAAAATTCGGCGCTGTTGCATAACGTGCAGAATTATTCACTTGAGGTTTAGAGGCACAACCACTCAACACGACGGTAGCCACAACAGCACTTGATAACACTAAGGTTTTCAACAATGCTGTTGGTGTGCTAAATAAACGATACTGAAACACCACAGGCATTCTTTCCTCTCTACAAATTCTAAATATTTTCTATTGCGCTAAGAGTAGCAAAAAAGTCCTTGTAATGAGGCTTACAAGCTACTTTTTCACAAAGTTATAACATTAGTTAGCCAATTTGGGAAAATTGACTGTGCAATGATTGCAAAACGTCATAATTGGTGGCATCCATCTGAATTGGTGTCACGCTGACATAGCCATTTGCTACCGCAAAAAAATCAGACTCAATTTCAGTTAAGCCTTTTTTCGGTGCAGCCACTGCCTCGCCCGACAAACCAATCCAATACACTTGACGCCCTCGTGGATCGACCTGACTAGTAATTGGCTTAGATTGGGTACGCTGTCCTTGATAGGTAATTTTTGTGCCCTGCAACACTGGCACATCTGGAATATTCACATTAATAATATGTCGTGCAGGTAAACTTGGTAAACCTTGAGCAATAAAGTCATGTACCCACTGCGCTGCCTGCATATAATCTTGCGGATGCTGATAAGCACGTACATTATGCCCTGCAAGTGATACCGCAATCGCAGGCTGTTTCATCAAACGTCCTTCAAATGCCGCACCGACTGTGCCTGAGTACAGTACATCATCCCCTAGATTTGCACCGCTGTTGATGCCGCTGACCACCAAATCAAATTCGAAATCGAACAATCCATTCATCGACAAATAGACACAGTCTGCAGGTGTACCATTCACTGCCCAGACATCTTCAGCAATTTGCACAGGACGTAATGGTCGGTCTAAAGTCAGCGCACTCGAAAAACCACTGCGTTCACTTTCGGGTGCAACAATCACCACGCGACCCAAAGGTTTTAAGGCTTTCGCCAAAGCTTGGATACCAGGTGCAAACACGCCATCATCATTGGCTATCAAAATATTCACAGAAAAATCTCAGATAAAACAAATATAAAGGTTATATACTAAAATATAGCAACGTCGGTTCAATCTTAAACTTGTTTGTGCCTGATTCATGCCTAAGCACATTTAATAAGCACACGACAACAAAATGACTGATCAGCACATTTCATTGAAATATACAAAAGATTATATATATTTAGCGCTTAACATCCATCCAAAAATATATGTGATTCTCATGATTTTAGCTTTGTCATTTCGTCGTTTATTGGGTCTAGGTTTTGCTGCTGTATTAACGCAGTCTGTAATTGCAGAAGATTTGACTGCAGCAGAAGCCAATACGATTGTGAAAGAAGATGTTGCAGCGGCACAAGTCATGACTGAAATGTGCCCTGCACTGATTGGAAAAAATGCAAAATTAGATGCCAATATTCAAGCACTGATTCAAACTTATCTACAAGATTATTCAGAATCGAACATGACGCTTGCCAAACTACAAGCCGACGCAGAATATCAATCCGTTTTAGCTGAAGCGCGTGAAGCAGCAAAAGATACAGCCAAAGAAGAGCAAAAAGTAGTGTGTCAGGAAGCTTTAGAATTAGCACTTTAGATCACATGATTTAAATACTATTTTGAGCCTGTAAATAATTTTGCATACTCACCCTTTAAGGCAAACTTTCAAAGTTTGCCTTAAATTTTATGCTTAGTTTTTATATCTGGTATTTTTCCACTATTATTTTACGCTTTATATCAAGCCACTGATTTTCAAATTTCAGACTTTAATCTTCACTTTTTATACATGATTTGCGCTCAGATCACACAGCTTTAATACATTTTCACTCTTTCAATTCGCAAATAAATGATTCATCTTATAAGCACTTAAATGAATCGGTAGATTCAGTTCAAACAATATTTAAGGTACTTGATATGCAATTTTCTGGCTTAAAAAATTCACGTGCAGTTCATTTTTTTGGCGCAGTTGCGCTCAGTTTGGGTTTAAGTCAAGCCGCAATTGCGCAAGAAGAAAATATTGAAGTGACGCCATTACAACAAGTGACTCAGCAAGAATTAGCCGCTATTTATGTGTTATCTGAAGTTTGCCCTTCACTAGTCAAAGAACAAGATCAATTTCATCAGGGTTATACAAAACTTGCCCAAGAATATATGCCTAAAGAAAAAGACGCTGTTACTGCCTTAAGTAAACTCAGCAAACAAAAAAGCTTCCAGCCAATTTTAAAAGAAGCCCGTGCCGATGCCAAAGCTGCTGGAACAGCCAAAAACCAAGCAATTTGCCAAGAATTGACAGCATATAGCAGATAATACAATTTGGTTACAATACTTTTATCAATAAGCCGATTTCTCCCATAGAAGTCGGCTGAGCTTTGCCCTAAAATGCTAGCTCTTTTGTGCATACCTCAAGTATTGGAACCTCTTAGAATGACCCCAAAAAGCGCCCTTGCTGCATTATTACTATTACCAAGCTTTTCTTATGCAGCAACTGTCTTAGCTACACCACCAGAACTCAATAACAAATCATACGTTTTGATGGATTATGAGACGGGACAAATTTTAGCTTCAAAAAATGAAAACGAAAAACTCGCCCCTGCCTCAATGACCAAAATGATGACTAGTTTCATCATTGAACAAAAGTTATTAAAAGGCGAACTCACGGAAGATGAACAAGTCCGCATGAATGAGTCTGCATGGTGTCGTGGCAGCAGCACAGAATCATGTATGTATGTTCCTTTAAATGGCACAGCAACTGTACTTGAAATGCTACGCGGAATTATCGTGCAATCGGGCAACGATGCATCTAAAGCCATGGCAGAGCACATTGCAGGTAATGAAGGCACATTCGTTCACATGATGAATGAAGAAGCCAAACGTATTGGCATGAGCAATACCCAGTTTATGAACTCTACGGGTATGCCTGCTGAAGGTCACTTTTCTACCGCAAAAGATATGGCGACTTTAGCGCAGCACATCATCCATGACAGCTCAAAATACTACCCAATTTATTCTGAAAAAGAGTTTTCTTTTAATGGAATTAAACAAGGCAACCGTAATGCCCTGTTATATACCGACCCAAGCGTGGATGGTTTAAAAACAGGTCATACCAACGAAGCGGGTTACTGCTTAACCACTTCATCTAAACGTGGCCCAATGCGTTTAATTTCGGTGATTTTTGGTGCGCCAACCATGCAAGCTCGTGCAACTCAAACTCGTGAATTGTTAGCTTGGGGTTATGCAAACTACGAAACTGTACGTGTACAGCCTGCCAACCAAGTCTTAGCTAAAGCAAAAGTATGGTACGGTAAAAGCAAAGAAGCACAAATTGGTTTGCCAGAAAACTTTAACGTGACCATGCCAAAAGGCAAAGCCAACCAAATTAAAACTCAATTGGTGGTTCAACCTAAATTGACTGCTCCTTTGAAAAAAGGTCAAGTGATTGGTAAATATGTCGCAACCTTAGATGGTAAAGTGATTGCTGAAAAACCATTGGTGGCGTTGCAGGAAGTGGAAGAAGCGGGTTTCTTTGCACGTATGCTAGACCATATCAAACAATTCTTTAGCAACTTATTCTAAGATTCATAAGCTTAGACTAAAGCGCAAAGCACACATGCCCGCATGTGTGCTTTTTTATTTTATACTGTCCTCAATCCTAAATTTATAAGCTAAAGATTTGTCCATCATGAAAAAAAATGTGCGTGCTTATTTAGAGCAAACCCCAAAAATTGACGCAAGCTGTTATGTAGATGAATTGTCGGTGGTGATTGGTGATGTGCATTTGGCCGCAAATGTATCGGTTTGGCCATTTGCCGTGATTCGTGGTGATGTTAACCATATTCGGATTGGTCAAAATTCCAATGTGCAAGATCATGCCATGCTGCATGTTAGCCATAAAAAAGCCGACAAACCTGAAGGTTCACCGCTGATTATTGGCGAAGATGTCACAGTTGGACATGGTGTGACCTTACACGGCTGCACCATTGGCAATCGGGTGTTATTGGGCATCAACACAATTGTTTTGGATGATGTCATTATTGAAGATGATGTAATGATTGGCGCAGGGTCTTTAGTGCCACCGCGTAAGCGTTTGGAAAGTGGCTATTTGTACGTGGGTAGCCCTGTGCAAAAAGTTCGTCCTTTAACCGACAAGGAAAAAGAGTTTTTGCCTTATTCTGCACGGCACTATGTAAAAGTGGCGGGGAATTATCAATAATCCACCCCTCAAAGTTCTTTTTGATTGTTGTAATTTGAGGGATTACACGTTCTGCACCGTTAATTTTAAACTCAGTGTATGAATGACATGATTAATCTTATCAAATCGAGAGGCTGAATCTTGACTTAGAGTTTTATACAAAGCTTTACGGTCAATATCTGCCTCTTTTTCTATTTGTGCAATAGCTTTGACTTTGGCAACAACACCTAGCGCAAATGAGATCACATCCAGCATCACCAAATGAATCAAAGAACAAAGTACCCCTCACATCTTCCCACAACTACACAAACCTACATTTACAGTTTTAAAGAAATCCCCTTTCAACATAGCCACATCCCCCTAAATTTTGTAGAATATGCGTTTTACCCCATGGTGCTTTTCAATGACCGCTTGGACTGCTCACGTTACTGTCGCCACCGTTATCGAAAAAAACGGAAAATTCCTGTTTGTTGAAGAACATACAGAAGGTGTGACGCATAGCGTGTTTAATCAGCCTGCAGGGCATGTTGAAGCTGGCGAAAGCTTAATTGAAGCAGCAATACGTGAAACCATGGAAGAAACTGGGCATCGGGTGAAAATTAATGCCTTACTCGGTATTTATAGCTATACTCCGCCTATGTTTCCTGACCGCACCTATTATCGCTTCTGCTTTCTAGCCGAATCGCTGCAACATGATGCGCAAGCCCAGCTCGATCCCGATATTATTGGTACAGTATGGATATCTGCAGACGAACTGGCTGAATCAGCACGTGCCCGAAGTCCGTTGGTACTGAAAGCGGTTCAAGATGCGCTCAGTGGTCAATCTTATCCTTTATCGCTCATTTACGAGCACCAAAATTCTCCCCTTATTTCTAGTTTGGATGCCTAATCCTATGCAACAACGTGTCATCGTCGGTATGTCAGGTGGTGTAGATTCATCTGTTTCTGCTGCACTTCTACTTCAACAAGGTTATCAAGTTGAAGGGCTTTTCATGAAAAACTGGGAAGAAGATGACGGCACCGAATATTGCACCGCAATGGAAGATCTTGCCGATGCGCAAGCGGTGTGCGACAAGCTAGGCATTAAGTTGCATACAGCCAACTTTGTGATGGAATATTGGGATCGAGTTTTTGAGCATTTTCTTGCCGAATATGCCGCAGGACGCACGCCAAACCCAGATATTTTATGTAATAAAGAAATTAAGTTCCGTGCTTTTTTAGATCACGCCATGAATTTAGGTGCAGATTTTATTGCTACAGGCCACTACGCTCGTCGTGGTGAAACGCAGTACAACTCCAAAGGTGAAGCCTACGCTCCACTGTTACGTGGTTTAGATAAAAATAAAGATCAGACCTATTTCTTACATGCAGTGCATGGTCGTGAAATCAATAAAACCTTGTTCCCTGTGGGCGAAATTGAAAAGCCGCAAGTCCGAAAAATTGCCGAAGAACTAGATTTAGTCACTGCCAAGAAAAAAGACTCGACAGGGATTTGCTTTATTGGTGAACGTCGCTTTAATGATTTCTTAAAACAATATTTGCCTGCTCAAGCTGGAAAAATTGTTTTAGACGATGGCAAAGAGGTTGGTGAACATCACGGCTTAATGTACTATACGCTCGGTCAGCGTGGCGGGATTGGTATTGGCGGCTTAAAAGGTGTTGCTGAAGGTGCATGGTTTGTCCTGCATAAAGATATTGAAAACAATCGTTTAGTGATTGGTCAAGGTCATGAACATCCACTCATGCAAAGCACTATTTTATGGAGCGAAGCAATTGATTGGGTGGCAGGTGAACAAGAAATTCCAGCGTCAGGCTTCCGTTGTACTTGTCGCACTCGCTATCGCCAAGATGATCAGGACTGTGTAATTTTCAATGATGACAGCATGCCTGGCGGTGTACGTGTGGAATTTGATGAACCACAACGTGCAGTCACTCCTGGTCAAAGTGTCGTATTCTATTCAGGCGAAATGTGTTTAGGCGGTGGTGTGATTCACCATACCAATGCACCTAAACCCGATTTTATTTAAGGATTGTTTTGGATGACAGAGTTACCGTTTCAACAGTCACCAACTCTGAATGTTCGCCAAAATCGTGCCTTGGCGTTAGCGGGTGTGTTTCAAGCCACCCAGCTCACGCACATGACTGCACTCACAGGCAGACAAAGTATTGGTGAAAGCGGTAACTTTTATTTTGAGCAATTAATTAAAGCCAGTTTAAATATCCGTCCAAGTAGCAATCACAGTTCGCAAACTTTGGATTTTTTTAATCATTTGGCCGATATTTCTTTGGGTTTAAAAACGCTAGAAAGCAGCATCAACCAACCTTTTAATACTGCTCCTAAATCGCGTTTACCTAAACTATCCAATACCAAACTACCCATGTCGTATGCGATGGCACTCTTACAATTAGAAAAGAAAGTGTATAGCAATCCTAAATACGTCCAAATTATTGAGCAGTCACAGCAAAAAATCTTAAAACAACTTTCATTTTTTGATCATAACTATTTGCATCCCAGTATTATTGCCAATTTAGCCCAAACTTATGTCGATACTGCGGGACAAATTAACCCGCGCATTATGGTACGTGGCAATGCAGAAGCATTTAAGGATTCTGCACATACCAACCGAATTCGAGCTTCGCTTTTTACAGGCTTACAAATGGCACACCTTTGGCGTCAACTTGGTGGCAGTTCATGGGGCATGGTATTTAGCAAACGTAAATTATTACGTGATATTCAAGATCTGGCGCGTTTACAGTATCAGGTGGTTTAAACCATGCTGAACACGCTTTTGTTTTAGGTTTAATTCCAAAGTTTAAGGAATCGATATGAACGCTTTAACCGCACTTTCTCCATTAGATGGGCGCTATGCAAGCAAATGTGATGCTCTCCGCCCTTTCCTCTCTGAGTTTGGTTTAATCCATGCTCGTGTGACTGTTGAAGTGCGTTGGTTACAAGCGCTTGCCAATCGTCCTGAAATTACCGAAGTACCTGCTTTCAGTGCTGCAACGAATGCTGCATTAGATGCAATTGTTGCAGATTTCTCTGAAGATGATGCCAACCGCATTAAAGAAATTGAACGCACCACCAACCATGACGTAAAAGCAGTTGAATATTTCTTAAAAGAAAAAATTGCCAACATTGATGAGTTAAAAAATGCAGGTGAGTTCATTCACTTTGCTTGTACTTCAGAAGACATCAACAACTTGTCACATGCTTTAATGCTTAAAAATGGTCGTGAAGTATTGGTTGCAGCGATGCAGCAAATCATTGATTCGATTGTTGCACTGGCAGAAAAACACGCAGATCAACCAATGTTGTCACGTACTCACGGTCAAACTGCAAGCCCAACAACTTTGGGTAAAGAAATGGCAAACGTGGCATATCGTCTTGCACGTCAAATCAAACAGTTCAAGCAAGTTGAGCTTTTGGGCAAAATCAATGGTGCAGTAGGTAACTACAACGCTCACCTTTCTGCATACCCAGAAATCAACTGGCCTGCACATTCTCAAGCATTTGTAGAATCTTTAGGTTTAAGCTTTAACCCATACACGACTCAAATTGAGCCACACGACTATATGGCAGAATTGTTTGATGCGCTACGTCGTTTCAACACCATTCTAATCGACTTCAACCGTGACGTTTGGGGCTACATCTCACTTGGTTTCTTCAAGCAAAAACTGAAAGAAGGTGAAGTTGGTTCTTCAACCATGCCGCACAAAGTAAACCCAATTGACTTTGAAAACTCTGAAGGTAACTTGGGTATCGCCAATGCAGTCTTGGCTCACTTAGGCGAAAAATTACCAATCTCTCGCTGGCAACGTGACTTAACTGACTCGACTGTATTGCGTAATATGGGTGTTGGTTTTGCACAAAGCTTGATCGCATTTGAAGCTTGCTCTAAAGGTATTGGCAAACTTGAATTGAACGCACAACGTATTCTTGAAGATTTAGACAATGCTCAAGAAGTATTGGCTGAACCAATTCAAACTGTGATGCGTCGTTATAACATCGAAAAACCATACGAAAAATTAAAAGCTCTTACACGTGGTCAAGCTATGACACGTGACATGATGCTAGATTTCGTGAATGGTAATGAGTTGGAAGGCGTTCCTGCAGCAGATCGCGCACGTTTAGCGACAATGACGCCTGCAACTTACACAGGTAATGCAGCTGAACAAGCAAAACAAATTCAAGATTTAATTGCTAAAATCTAATTTGTAAAAGCATTCATCACAATACAAAAATGCGAAGCTTCGGCTTCGCATTTTTATTAGAATAAAACAAATCTTCCAACTTAAACATCACATGCAAAATCAATTCCGCATTCAACATTACTGTGCTTTAGGCTTAGTCATACTCGCCATGCTTGCTGCCAGTATTCAACCACTGGAATTTGAATCGTATCTACTGCATCAGGCAGGCACAGTTTTTATGCTCGCGGCTTTATTGATTGCGTTTAAAAAAGTAGGACTGAGTTTTTCTAGCTTTGTGCTGTATTTAATATTTTTACTGATTCATATTGTCGGAGCACATTATCTGTATTCTTATGTGCCCTATAATGATTGGATTTTGCACAGCTTTGGCTTCAATTTAGATCAGAGCATGGGTTGGTCACGCAATATGTATGACCGTTTTGTGCATTTGGCTTATGGTATTTTGCTCTATCCTGTTTTATTGCGCTTGTTTGAAGTCTGGTTTCCAAAAAACAAACCTATCGTTTTATATCTTTTGGTCATTCAATTTATCATGGCAAGCAGTTTAATTTATGAATGGGTGGAATGGCTCATTGCGCTTGGCTTATCGCCAGAAGATGCTGAAAATTATAATGGTCAGCAAGGTGATATTTGGGATGCACACATGGATATGCTTTTAGCAACGATAGGAGCAATGCTGATGGGATGCTTCTACTTGATCAAGAAACCCTAACAGGATGCCTCTTTCGTACTAAATCCAAATTTATTGCCAATACCACCACCAGAAGCCAGCTAAACTTGCGACTGAAATCATCCAGATCAACACCGTTAATACTGCAGGTTTACCCGACCCCCAAAACATGGTTTTGGCAAGCCATTTTTTAAACAATACGCTGCTTAAAGTTAAGCTCGCTAAATGCACCAATACCGCAGCTAAGAATAAATTTGCTGCAAATTCATGTAGCTCTTTTAAAGTATGACTTTGGGTATAATCGGTGAAAAATCCAACCAACACAGTTAAAGGCAATGCCAACCAAATCAACAAAATACTGAATTGAAACGCACTGGAACTGCCTGACTTTAAAAACGGTAATGAAAAAAACTGCTGTGGCTGTTTCCAATCGCGTTTTACAAATTGTTGAATCATGCCTAAACGTTTAGAAATTCCTGTCGGCTGTGTGCTGTTCAACATACTCAACACCTGCCATACGATTCGTAAAGCTAAACTAATCCCCAACGTATAGCCAAAAGCCATATGTAACTGATGCCATTCTTCCGCATCACCTGTTAAGTAAGCCCCTGTAAAACTTAGCAGCATCACCACATGCAAAAAGCGAATCATTAAATCTGTAGATGTTGATTGCTTCGCGGGCACACTATTTGTTTGCATATTCAATCTATCAAGGTGGTTTTTTTCTTATCACAAAGATATAACATCAAGCTGAATTGAAAATTAAGATGCTTAAATCAAAGACCCTATATTTTTGAATAAAAGTGAATAAAAAAATTGCGCTCAATTGAGCGCAATTTTTAGATAAATTTTAGAAGTTAGATCATCACTATTACAGTTTAGGATCACGGATTTGCAACAAACTGCTGTTGGCTTTGCTTAGGCTATCAACCAGTTTATTCATCACTGCAGGAATCAAACTGTCTGCCATTTGTGCAGCTTGCAAACCCAGTTTTTCACCCAAAGTTGGCTTTTTACGGGTTTGAATCACATAAATATCATGCTGTGGCAACAAACTTAGTAAGTATTCATCTGAGGTTTGTAACTTATCTACCAAGTTTAAATCCAGTGCATCCTGACCATACCAATGCTCACCTGTTGCCACTTTTTCAACATTCAGTTGTGGACGGTATTTTTCGACAAAGTGTTTAAATAGTACATGAGTTTGTTGCAATTCTTCTTCAAACTTAGCCTTGCCTTCTTCGGTATTTTCACCAAACATGGTCACAGTGCGTTTGTATTGACCTGCTGTGTACATCTCAAAATCTATATTTTTTTCTTTGAGCAAGCGATTAAAGTTAGGCACTTGTGCCACTACGCCAATAGAACCCAAAATCGCAAATGGCGCTGACACAATTTCTGAACCAATACATGCCATCATATAGCCACCACTTGCTGCGACTTTATCGACGCAAATCGTGAGATGGAAACCTGCATCACGCAAACGTACCAATTGTGCAGCTGCAAGCCCATAACCATGCACCATACCGCCTGGACTTTCCAAACGTACCACAACACGGTCACGTCCAGCTTTGGCCGTTGCCAAAATTAGGGTGATTTCTTCACGCAATTGCTCTACAGCAGACGCAGCAGTATCACCTTTAAAATCCAACACATAAATTTTTTGATTGTTCTTTTTACGGGCGCGCGCTTCACGTGCCATTTGTTGTGAAAGTTGTAATAGCTCGAGTTTAGATGCCGTGGTTTGCGCAATTTTTTTTCGTTGTTCATTAATTCGCGCATTCAAATGACTAATCCGAATTTCGGCAGGTAGTTTAGGTAAATGAAATAACATAAAAATGAGTTCTCAATTTAATTCGGTTTATTAGGACTACATTAGGTCAATTTAGACTTTTTCAATACTTTTTCTATCTTAAAGCAGCTTCTTTTTGAATCAATCGTAAATATCGTTTAGAAATCTGCCGAACAGCCATTAAACGTACAGCAAACCAAATTTGCCCCTGATAGCAAATCCCAATAATAAGTGCGTTGATCGGCCACCAACCAAACAGTAGAAAACTACCTCTACGCTCATGATCTGAAGGTGTAAGCATTGAATAGAAACACACTAAACCTACGCAGAAACACATTACGCAAAGAAATTCACCTACTGCACTGTGCAAGAACGGTAACTTATTTTTTTGTTGTGCTTTTACATAGCGATAAAACTTAAATTTAGCATTGGCATCAATATAGTCTCGCCAAGCCTGCCGAAAATGGGGATCACTTGCTTGCTGCTGTACCCTAAAATAAACAACAAGCACTATCACACCTGAAACTATCACAAATTGATCATACAACCAACGATGATAATTGCTCATATTGGGGCTTTGAGAAGTTGGAAACCACCCATCATGGTTAAAAAACGTTGCCAATAAAATACTCAGCAAAACCAAAAGTGCTGCTATCGTCTCTGCACTATGTTGAAATCCAAACAAGGCATCGATTATTTTTTTCGTGGCTTGGCGTGCTGGTTTTGCCTGTTGTCGTTCTTCTTGTGAAGGAAACTGCATTTTTTATTTTCGCTGCGCGTACAAAACAATCAATACTATAACAAAAAAAACAGAATCCTAAGATTCTGTTTTAATAGCTTTCAGGACTTAAGCAGATTAACCAAAACGCCCTGTAATATACGCTTCTGTTAATTGATGGTCTGGCTGAGTAAATACTTTTTCAGTCGCATTCACTTCAATCAAATCACCCAAATGGAAGTATGCGGTACGGTCAGATACACGCGCTGCCTGTTGCATTGAGTGCGTTACAATCGCAATCGTATATTGGGTAGAAAGTTCAGAAATTAATTCTTCTACTTTTGCAGTTGCGATTGGGTCAAGCGCCGAACATGGTTCATCC
This sequence comes from Acinetobacter sp. YH12136, assembly GCF_013418545.1. Lineage (NCBI taxonomy): Bacteria > Pseudomonadati > Pseudomonadota > Gammaproteobacteria > Moraxellales > Moraxellaceae > Acinetobacter > Acinetobacter sp. YH12136. Next base: position 15,435 of record NZ_VPBV01000033.1, on the reverse strand, counting down.
ATCAAAATTACTTCTGGACTTACCGCAATGGTACGCGCGATACAAAGACGTTGTTGCTGACCACCAGAAAGACCTGTACCTGGTTGATTCAAACGATCTTTCACTTCATCCCACAAACCTGCCTTACGCAAGCTGTTTTCTACAATTTCTTCTAAATCGTACTTATCACGTGCTAAACCATGCAATTTAGGACCATAAGCCACGTTTTCAAAAATTGATTTCGGGAATGGGTTTGGCTTCTGGAACACCATGCCCACTTGCGCACGCAATAACACCACGTCAAGGTTCGGGTCATAAATGTCTTGGTTATCCAACATTACTTTACCCGTCACACGACAGCTATCAATCGTGTCGTTCATACGGTTTAAAGTACGCAAGAAAGTCGATTTACCACAACCCGATGGACCAATAAATGCAATCACTTCATTTTCATAGATATTTAAATCAATACCTTTGATGGCTTCAGACTCACCATAATACACATGCACGTCATTGGTGCTTAACTTTACATTTGATGATTTCGCTTCTTTTTTGCTTGAAGTTTGCGTATCAAATTGTGAAACAAACGAAGTCGATGATTGCTTCTGTTCTACATCGGTAGATGTAAATTGGCTTTGTTGTGGATTCACTTGCTTATCCTGTTCTAAGGAATTCGGTTTTTCTGTGCTTACTACAGTATTCATATTCTCTACCCTCAATTACCAGCGTACTTCAAACTTCTTACGTAACCAAATTGCAAGGCTGTTTAAGCCAATCATTAGCGCAAGTAGTACGATAATGGCTGCAGCGGTACGTCCCTCGAAGAAGTTACGCAATTCATTACCCTGCCATAAGAAAATTTGCACAGGTAACGCAGTAGATTGATCAAGTGGAGTTGCTGGTACACTGGCAACGAAAGCACTCATACCAATTAATAACAATGGTGCGGTTTCACCTAAAGCTTGTGCGACACCAATAATTGCACCCGTTAAAATACCCGGCAATGCAAGTGGGAGTACGTGGTGGAACACTGTTTGTAAACGAGAAGCACCCAAACCTAAAGCAGCTTGACGAATAGACGGCGGCACTGCTTTTAATGATGCACGCGTGGTAATAATCACTGTTGGTAAAGTCATTAAACTTAACACTAAACCACCCACCAACGGTGCAGACAATGGTAAGTGCATCCAACCAATAAAGATGGCAGCACCTAACAAACCGAACACAATAGAAGGTACAGCAGCCAAGTTGTTAATGTTCACTTCAATAATATCAGTAATGGCATTTTTTGGCGCAAATTCTTCTAAGTAAATTGCCGATGCCACACCAATTGGAATCGAAATAAAGATCACAATTAGCATCATGAATAAAGAACCCATGAATGCACCCGCCAAACCAGATGTTGCAGGAGAACTACGTGAGTCTGGGCTAACAAAAATATTGGTATTGAATGTACTTTCAATAATGCCTTGTGACTCTAACTTGTCTGCCAATTGACGTACTTCAGGGCTTAACTGTTGCTGCTCATCTGGCAGGCTACGGTCAATCTTGCCTTCTAGCCATACATCGACGTTGGCATCTGCAAGCACTTTCACTTCTTTGGTTTGGCCAATTAAAGAAGGATCTGCCAAGACCATGTCACGAAGACGGTATGCTTCAGAACTGGTATATAAGTAACCAAGATCATCACGCTTAGCTTCTAGCGCTTTGTCTTTCGCCACAATACCATTCACGATTAAAGCATCCCAATCGACCATACCCATTTCGGTTTGCCACGCAATCATACGGTCTTCGTATTGTGCTGGTGACTCGCCTGCAATCGCCTTAGGTTTTGGACCTGCATTGACAATCGCTGGATCGAAGTAAATTGGAAGGCTCATGCTGCTTTGCCAGAACGCAGGCAAACCTTTAGATAAGATACTGCCGAATAACAATACGACAAAGAATAAACCTGCAATAACTGCCGAGAACCCCATCAAACGGAAGGTTTTTTCCTTACGATGACGCTTACCCAATGAACTGGCGATGGTTTTTTTACGTTGTTCACGTAATTCGGCAGCAGCTTGTGGATCTAACTGATCCAAAGACGATGTATTTGAAGTACTCATTAGTCGTATTGCTCACGATATTTACGCACAATGTATAGTGCAACAATGTTCAAACCTAAGGTAATCACGAACAGGGTCAAACCAAGTGCGAAAGCAACCAATGCCTGCGGACTTGCGAAATCTGTATCACCTGTTAATTGGTTCACAATCGTAATCGTAACCGTAGATACCGCTTCTAATGGGTTTGCGTGTAGTAAAGGACTATTACCTGCAGCCAACACCACAATCATGGTTTCACCAATTGCACGTGATGCAGCAAGTAAGAATGCACCAATCACCCCTGGTAATGCAGCTGGCATAACCACACGGCGAATGGTTTCAGATTTGGTTGCACCCAAGCCTAAAGAACCATCACGTAGCGCACGCGGCACTTGCGTAATAATGTCATCAGACAATGAAGATACAAATGGAATGATCATAATACCCATGACCAGACCTGCAGTTAATGCACTAGTGGCATTAATATCGAGTCCAATTAAGGCACCTGCAGTTTTTAAGAACGGACCAATGATCATCATGGCAAATACACCATATACAATCGTTGGAATACCCGCTAAAACTTCAATGGTTGGTTTTGCCCAAGCACGGAATTTAGGAGATGCATATTCTGCTAGATAAATTGCAATCATTAAGCCAATTGGTACTGCAACAAGTAAGGCAATACCACTGACCATTAAGGTACCCCACAGCAATGGCAATAAACCATAACTGCCGTCTGCACTACCCGATGTACTAAAACCTGGGTTCCAGACAGTACCAAAGAAGAAATCCAGTGGGCTAACGAAACTAAAGAATCGCATTGCTTCACTGAACATAGACATCACAATACCGACTGTAGTCAGAATCGCGACACCAGAACATAATGCCAAAGAAATGTTGATGATTTTTTCAACTTGGTTACGTGCGCGGAATTGTTGTGAAACACGTTTCTTTGCCCACACCAGACCAAATAAAGCCGCACAAATAACAACCGCAAGTTTAGCGTATGAACCAATCGTTGCTACTTTAGACAATTGCTCTGCTGCTGCAATTTCATAAGCAGCTGGTGTATCACTTACACCAAAACCAGAAGCAATCGCTTGTACACGATCAACCAAAACACTGGTACTTGCAGGATCTAGACCAGCAGCAATGTGCGCAGGCACATTATTTAACACCACTTGCTCTAGAATACTTGGTTCAACCAAGTTCCAAACAATCAAAATTAAAAAAGCAGGGATACCACACCATAATGCTACCAACGCGCCATAATATCCTGGGCGTGAATGTAACATTGCAGAGTTATTTCCCTTACCTGCTAGGTTACGGCTCTTGCTTAACCCGATTTGATAGGCTATGGCGATAATGGCCAATAACACACCTATGAGTAGCAGATTCATGTATTCTCCACTGTTTTTTCAATTTCGTTTTTGAAAAAACATTTCTTAGCAAAAAGCCGATGGCAGGTTGTTCCCTGCCATCAGCTGCTTTAACTCAAATTACTTAACCGCTTTACCAGCTTTGAAGTTAGCAAGAACTTGTGCACGCTCTTTGTCAGACATAGAAATTAAGCCTGCTTTGTCTAACTTAGAACCTTTACCAGATACTTTTTTGCTCAAGAAGTATTCAGTAAACTCTGGTAAGCCTTTGATTGATTTAAGGTGCTCACCTTTCACGTAGAAGAACAATGGACGTGATACAGGGTAAGAACCATTTAAGATTGTGTTTTCAGACGGTGCTACGTTGTTTACAGTTGCAACACGTAAACGGTCACGGTTTTGGTCATAGAAGCCTAAACCAAATACACCTACTGCGCTTGGAGAAGTTTTCAAGCGAGCCAATGTTTCTGTGTAGTCACCCGCAATTTCAATTACACGACCATCTTTACGGAAAGATGTACACGCTTTTTTCTTCGCATCTTTGTCTAAAGCTTTAATTGCTGAGTACGCTTCACAGCCTGCATCAACCATTTTTTCTTGGAACACTTCACGTGTACCGTGGTTAGACGCTGGAATTACAAGTGTAATAGGCTCGTTTGGAAGTGTTTTGTCAATTTGGTTCCAACGTGTATATGGGTTAGCAACCATTTTACCTTTAGATGGTAATTGAGCTGCAATTGCTGCATATACATGGTAAGGCTTTAATTTGTAAGCCGCTTTGTTTGCGTTAGAAGCAAATACGATACCGTCGTAACCAATTTTAATTTCTAAAACTTGGTTTACGCCTGCTTTTTTACAAGCAGCTAATTCTGAATCTTTAATTTTACGAGATGAGTTCGCGATGTCGATTGTGTTATCACCCACACCTGTACAGAACTGCTTCAAACCACCTGAAGAACCGCCTGAACCAACAACTGGAGTTTTGAATTGTGGGAAAGTATTACCAAATTCTTCTGCTACAATACTTGCGTATGGTAGAACGGTTGAAGAACCCGCGATTTGGATGGTGTCACGAGCTGCGTTAGCAGTTGTTACAGCTGCTGCAGATACGGCTAAAGCAATGGCGATGTTAGTAAAGCGCATTCTGTTCTCTCTCATAGTATGCAAGTTCGGAGTACGTCACTTGTTATTAAGTTTTGTACTTATTTCGATAACTGCATTGTGGTTTTATAATATGACAACCATGTTACAGCTTTGTTACGCTTTGGTTATATTTGCTTTTCGTATCTGAAATAATTTTTAAATGATTTAAAATCAATAACTAATAAAACACTAGAGTGCTTATTTTTTTTCAGTATTTAAATTTCAAATTGTAATAATTCATGCCAATGTCATCATTATTTATGGTTTTTTCTACCAAAATTGATGGTTTATTCGCCAATTGCGTAATTTTTATGACATCCGCAGTGCATTATTTGAGCCCAAAACACCCAATCCATCACAAAACTCAAGCAAGAACGGTACAACACTTCACTGCAATATTTTTAATCAGACACAAAAAAAGCCACCGTAGTGACTTCTTTTGTTGTATTTCATAACAATCTGAATAATGAAAGCATTAGTCGATTGGTGGCGTATAAGTACCCGCGACAATCGCATCTTTAATGCGATCTGCTTCTGCCAATACTAGGCCTAACAAGTTTTTCACGTTTTCAAGTGTTGCCACTGGACTTAAAGTCGTCATCTTCAATGATTGAACATTACCGACTTTAGTTACACCAATATTGGCCTCACCACGTGCAAATAATTCATCTGCCACGTTTTGGTTCAAGCTATCCAAGAACTCTGCAGGATAACCTTCAGGCACAACACGGAACAACACTGAAGCAAATTGTGGTTCAACCAACAATTCTAAACCTGCCGTTGCTTTAATATAGTCAGCAACATCACGAGTTAAGGTCACACCATGGTCAATCATTGAACCGTAAAGCTCTTCACCTAAAGCTTCAATAGTCATCCAAAGCTTCAATGCATCAAAACGACGTGTCGTTTGTAATGACTTAGACACAAGGTTTGGTACACCATGTTCTTCATCATACGCAGAGTTCAAATATTCTGCTTCATAGTGCATGAAACGATAGTTCGCTTCATCTTTTAGCAAAAACGCACCACACGAGATTGTTTGGAAATAATGCTTATGGAAATCCAGTGTTACAGAGTCTGATAACTCAATACCATCAAGCATGTCACGATGACTGTTAGAAAGAATTAATGCCCCACCCCAGGCCGCGTCAATGTGCATCCATGCGCCATATTGATTGGTGATGTCACGAATCTTTCTAAGTGGATCAATCGCACCAGCATCGGTTGTACCCGCAGTTGCAACCACACAGGCAACAATCTTACCTTCTGCTTTTAAATGTGCCATGGTTTGCTCAAGTGCAACCACATCCATTTGTGCATTTTCATTCACAGGTACAGTAACAACCGACTGGAAGCCCATACCCATCATCGCCATGTTCTTTTGCACAGAGAAGTGTGCATTTTCAGAACAAATGACTTTTACGTTGCGCATTGCATCGCTTGGTACACCATCACGCTGAACAGACCACGGATTACCGTTTTCATCTTTCCAGTTTTTCGCAATACAAGCGTCACGTGCCAACAACACACCCATTAGGTTGGACTGTGTACCACCTGATGTGAACACACCTGCCTGACCTGCGCCATAGCCAACTTTTTGACGTAACCAGTCAATTAGCTGTACTTCCATCAATGAACCTGCAGGGCTTTGATCCCATGAATCCATAGATTGGTTGGTTGCATTAATTAACACTTCTGCAATTTGGCTTGCCACCATGGTTGGGCAATGCAAATGTGCCAAAGAATGTGGATGATGAACTTTTAAACTTTTGTTTAAGAAAAGCTCTACCATGCGTTCCAATGACTTTTGTACACCTAAACCCTGTTTAGACGGCTGGAAAGCAATCGCTTCACGCAATTCTTTAATGCTGCCGCCTGTGTACATTTTGTCATTTTGCAACCATGCCGCGACTGCTTGAGTCGCTTGTTCCATTGCTGCACTGTAGTCAGCAATGGATTGAGCATCATTGCAGAGTAACGCTTTACGATGTTCTGCAAAATCTACCATAAACTTATGCGCCTCGAACTGCGACTAACGCTTCAGCAACTGCTTTCTTGAAGCGAGCGATGACTTCTACACACTCTTCTTGAGTAATGATTAGTGGGCAAAGTAAACGGATTACCGTACCACCACGACCACCTTTCTCAAGCAACAATTTGTTGTCAAAACATGCAGCTTGAACAGCAGCAGCCAATTGAGAATCTGCTGGATAAGCACCTAAACGGTCTTTTTCTTGGCGTTCATCTACAATTTCGATACCAATCATTAAACCGCGACCACGCACGTTACCAATACATGGGAATTCAACAGCTAATTTTTTCAATTCAGCTTGTAAGAACTCACCACGCTCTTGCGCATTTTGTGCAAGGTTTTGTTCTTTAATGGTTTTAAGCACCACAAGACCAGTACCCATTGCCAATTGGTTACCACGGAAAGTACCCGTGTGACCTGCAGGCTGCCATGCGTCAAACTTACGTTTAATTGCAAGTACAGCCAATGGCAAACCACCACCAACAGCTTTAGACATTACAATCACGTCTGGCTCAATACCTGCATGTTCAAATGCAAACATTTTGCCTGAACGTGCAAAGCCCGCTTGAACTTCGTCTAAAATTAAAACGATGTTGTGCTTTTCAGTCACTTCGCGGATTTTTTTCAACCATTTAATTGGTGCAGTCACTACACCGCCTTCACCTTGAATTGCTTCAAGAATCACAGCTGCAGGCTTAGTTACACCGCTTTCTACATCTTCAATGAAGTTTTCAAAATAATACGTTAAAGCATCTACACCCGCTTCACCGCCAATACCAAGTGGGCAGCGGTATTCATGCGGATATGGCATAAATTGAACACCAGGCATTAAACCATTGACTGCGTTTTTTGCAGACAAGTTACCTGTCATCGCCAATGAACCATGAGTCATACCATGATAGCCACCTGAGAAGCTGATGACTGAGCTACGACCTGTATAGGTTTTTGCAAGTTTGATTGCCGCTTCTGTGCCATCTGCACCTGTAGGACCACAGAACTGCAAGCAGTATTCTTCTTGACCACCAGGCATGTGTGAAAGTAACGCTTCAGTAAAAGCATCTTTCAAAGGTGTCGTTAAATCTAGGGTATGTAATGGCAAACCACTCGCTAAAGTGTCTTGGATGCTTTGAACCACCGCAGGATGGTTATGGCCCAATGCCAAGGTTCCTGCCCCAGCCAAACAATCTAGGTACTCAGTACCTTCAACATCGGTAACCCAACAACCCAGTGCTTTCGCTATCGCTAACGGTAATTTACGAGGATAACTACGCACATTCGATTCCATCTGACTTTGGCGAGTCAAGTAGTATTCGTTTGTGGAATGGTTGGCAGGGTTTACAGAAGTAACGCTCATATCGAATTACCATCTCTGATATGGGTTGAAAGAAATAAGTCTGGTGACTTGCGGTCCTTTGACTCGGTGCTTTTTTGATCTAGCGAGATAGAGTTTTGTTCTTCAAGACTAGGAAGCGGGATAATACCTAATTTTTCTAGAAAATAAACAGGTTTAACCCAAATATTGCCTAATTTCATCGAAAAAACATATCTTGCAGATGATTCGATTGAATTATCATCTTACATTGTGACAAAGGAAAGAAAATTTAACTCTTTCCACTTCCTTTATACGTTTTTTTGCACAATCTCTCAAGTCATGCAGCATTTATTTTCAAAATAGTATAGATCATTATTTTTATTGAATTTTATAAATGCTTTTTTGCTGCAATTTTTAACGCATATTTTACAAAGCCACCACAAATTCAACTAAAAATCCTCACAAAGCAAAGTTACTATTTAAATCAATTCAAACGCTTTTCATAAATCCTGATCCCCTGAATAATAGGTCAAAATATGCGCTTACTTTCTCTCGCTGCTACCCTGTTGGCTGTTGGTGCTGCAAGCACTGCTTTTGCCCAACAAAATGAATCTTTAAATTACAATATCGTCAATGTTCAAGCCGAAGCTACACGCGAAGTTTCAAATGATCAAATGCACGCTGTGTTATATATTGAAAAAAGTCACAAACAGCCTGCTGAACTTGCATCACAAATTAACCAGTTAATGAGCCAAGCCATTGCAACTGCACGTAAGTATCCACAAGTGAAAGTTGAAACGGGCTCACAAACCACCTATCCAATTTACGACAATGACAGTCGTAAGTTAAAAGAATGGCGTGGTCGTGCAGAAGTACGTGTGCAAAGCACCGATTTTAAAGCCGCAAGCCAGTTGGTGAGTGAGCTACAACAAAACTTTCAGACCCAATCAATTAATTTTAGCGTGTCGGATGCACAACGCAAAAAAGTTGAAAACGAGTTGATGGTCGAAGCGTCTAAAAACTTTCAACAACGTGCGCAAATGTTAAGTCAGGCTTGGAATAAATCGGGCTATAACTTGGTTAATTTGAACCTAAACACCAATTCTTATTTTCCGCAACCTGTTATGCGCGCGAGTATGGCTAAATTTGCTGTCGCAGAAACGGCTGTAGCTGATCAAGATATGGCAGCAGGTGAATCTAAAATTACAGTCAATGCAAATGGAACGATTCAGTTTAAATAAACTTGAAGCATGACATGCGTTGTTTAAGTAATAAAAAACCCGCTTAGATATTCCAAGCGGGTTTTTTAATAACTTCAATTGAATGATAACTTACAGCATCATCAATAAATCGCTATGTGATTGCGATGGATCATCTCCAACGAACGTGCCTCGCCTAACACCTGATGCACTTTGTCTGAAGCCAAGCCTTTGACCAAATCTGCAGAACGTGAACTAAAATTAACACGTCCCACAGCGACACGATGACCTTGTGTATCTACACACTCCACCACATCGCCACGTTCAAAATGCCCTTCTACCGCTTTTACACCCACAGGCAATAAACTGCGATGATTTTCTTTAATGGCTTTGACTGCGCCATCATCAATCACCAAACGTCCTGCCGTTTGTAAATGTGCCGCCAACCACTGTTGATGCGCTGCAATACGGTCATTGTCAGTAATGAACAGTGTACCCAACATTTCGCCCGCCATTAAACGCGCAAGCACATTGTCACTTTCACCACTGGCAATTAAAGTTGGACAACCCGATTTAGCCGCCAAACGCGCTGCACGGACTTTGGTCAGCATGCCACCGCGCCCAAACTTGCCGCCACCACCCGCCATATCAAACAGACTTTCATCCAAAGCACGTACAGTATGGAACAGTTTTGCGTTTGGATTAGAACGTGGGTCGGAGTCAAACATGCCTTGCTGATCGGTCAAAATAATCAACAAATCTGCATGTACCTGCCCTGCCACCATCGCAGCCAAAGTGTCGTTATCACCAAAGCGAATTTCGTCAGTAGACACTGTGTCATTTTCATTAATGACTGGTATCACGCGCCATTCAATCAGGTTTTGCAATGCATCGCACGAGTTTAAATAACGACGACGATCTGCCAAATCATCATGGGTTAATAGGACTTGTGCAGTTTGAATCTGGTGTTTTTCCAGCACACTTGACCAAGTTTGAATCAAGCCCATTTGACCAATGGCAGCGCATGCCTGAAGACTGGGTAGATCGGTGGGTCGATGCTCAAGTTTCATTCGCACCATACCTTCAGCCACAGCTCCCGATGACACTAAAATAATTTCGTGTCCAGCATTGTGTAGATCTGCAATTTGTCCCGCCCAATGCGAGATTGCATCCAAATCTAAACCTTGCCCATTGGCTGTGAGTAAAGATGATCCGATTTTAACAACGATTCGTTTACAACCCTTGAGCTGACGTTGCCCATCTACCACTTCTATCATCTTGTCCTCAGTCACTTTTTGTAGCGCTTAGCGTACGTAGTACACTTCTACTTCGCCATCTTCACCATCATCGTCTTCGTCGTCATCGCCCAACATACCTGCAAGACGTTGCTGACGGCGCATCTCACGATACGCTTCTTTCGCGGCAATGGTTTGTTCACGTGTTTCAGCTTCCAGCTGATCACGGAATGCTTTCATTTCTGCTGCGTACTCAGGATCTTCAACTTCGCGTTCACGTTGTTGCTCAATTTGATCCATCAAGTAATACACCACTTGCTGTGTACCTTCAGACATTAAGCCTGAAGTTTTGAACACAGGACCATCCCACTGCAATTCTTCAAGAATGTGTTTACACCATTCTTCACGTGAATCTTCAGGAAGTTGATCAAGTTTATTCAACACCAACACGATTGGTAACTTTGCCAAAGTTGGAGAGAATTTTTCCAACTCTTGCAGAATTGCTTTGGCATTGTACGCAGGATCAGAACCATCAATAGGTTGAACATCCACAATGTGCAGTAAAATACGAGTACGCGCCAAGTGTTTCAGGAAGCGAATCCCCAAACCTGCGCCTTCTGCTGCACCTTCAATTAGTCCTGGAATATCTGCCATGACAAAAGAACGATGACGATCTGCATCCACCACGCCTAAATTTGGCACCATGGTGGTAAATGGATAGTCAGCAACTTTTGGTTTTGCCGCAGACACGGCACGAATAAAGGTCGATTTACCCGCGTTTGGCATGCCTAGCAAGCCTACATCGGCAAGGACTTTCAACTCCAGACGGATTTCACGAAACCCACCTTTCGTACCATGCGTGAATTTACGCGGTGTACGGTTGGTAGATGATTTAAAGTGAGTATTCCCTAAACCACCATCACCGCCTTGAGCGACCAATACTTTCTGACCGCTTTCGACTAAATCTGCAATAATATCGCCAGAGTCTGTATCAACAATGGTTGTGCCCACTGGAACGGTCAAAACGACAGATTCACCACCACGACCTGCACAGTTTGCGCCCGAACCGTTTTTACCACGTTCAGCGCGAAATTTACGGGTATAACGATAATCTACAAGGGTGCTTGCGTTGTCGTCGGCTTGAATAAAAATACTGCCGCCACGACCACCATCACCGCCATCTGGCCCACCAAATGGTACAAATTTCTCTCGGCGAAAACTGGCTACGCCATTGCCACCGTCGCCAGCCTCTACGGTAATGACTGCTTCATCAACAAAGCGCATCTTGCCAATCCTCTAAAACTTTAAAAGCCGTATATTCTGCCATATTTTAGAGAGTTTCTCGAATTATATTTATGCAATCGTATGCGTAGATGCTTTTTATCCTTGATTGTTCAAAACACTCATTTCTTTTAGCAATGATATGATCGTTTTTTCTTATTTCTCCTTCCTCATCTAAGTTCTTATAGTGCTTTAACCCTTGTTTGCTTTCTGCCGCCATGTCTAATGCTGTTGCCACCACAACCACGCCTGCTTTATCGCCTAAATTTATTTTACTCATAGCAACCGCCTGTGGCTTGTGTGCGGGATCGGCATATTTTAATCAGCCTTTAATTTATTCAATTGAAAAAAGTTTAGGAATTAGCACCAGTCAGGCAGGCTTTGCTGTGGTTTTGGCACAAATAGGCTATGGACTAGGTTTAATGTTACTCGTGCCTTTAGGTGACTTGCTAAATAAGCGTAAATTGATTGTCAGTCTGATGGTTTTTGCTGCGTTTTCGCAAATTTTGCTGTCTTTTAGCAGCAATTTAGCCATGCTGTATTTCTTTACCGTATGTGCCACTTTTGGTGCGATTTCTGCACAAGTGCTTATTCCATTTGCATCTAGCATCAGTCCACCTGAATCGAGTGCTGCCATTGTCGGCAAATTGATGAGTGGCTTGGTAATGGGGATTATTTTATCGCGCACTTTCGCGGGTTTTGTATCGACCTATTGGTCTTGGGAAGCTGTCTATTTCAGCAGCGGCATCATCACCCTACTTTTTGCAGGCTTAATGTGGACAAAACTTCCCTCTACAGCTGCCAATAAAAATTTGACTGTGGCAGGCATTTATCGTTCTTTAATTCAGTTGGCTATAACCCAACCACATTTAATTCGTAGAGCATGCGCGGGCGCTTTGGGCTTTGCCATTTTGTCCTTGGTTTTTACTTCCATGACTTTTGTTTTAGCCAATCCGCCTTATTATTTTAGTGATTTTCAAATTGGGCTTTTTGGTTTATTGGGTGTGATTGGAATTTTCTCGTCAAGTTGGTCGGGTAAAACGGTCGGCAAAGGTCGTGAGAATTTTGTCGCAATATTATGTATTGGCTTGATGTTGTTTTCTTGCATTCCACTCTTTTTTGCACAGCAGAATATTGTGGCTTATGCCGTTGGCGTATTGATGAGTTATTTTGGTCTAACTGCTTTTCACGTATTGAATCAAAACTTGGTGTACCGAATTGATGCCACCGCACGTTCCCGCATTAATGCGGTATATATGACTATTTATTTTTCAGGTGCAGCACTTGGTTCACTGACGGCGGTCTACGCATGGCAACACCGGGGCTGGATGGGTTGTGTTGTCAGTATTTTGGTATTTGCCATCGGGATTTTGCTGATTGATCGTTATGATTTTTCACATCGACGCACTATTTAATCATCCAGAATGTGCTTTGGAGTAGGAACATCTACAGCGACTTCCCTAAAAGATGAGTAATCCATTAGTGAGAAGATTGCTGTGAAGTTTCAGGCAAATGCTGTTCTAAATACTCAATCAGTTGATTCACTCTTGCTGCAATTTGTGAGCCTTCAAAAGTGAGTTGATATTCCACTTTAGGCGGCACCGTTGGGTAAACTGTACGTAAAATTAACCCATCTTGCTCAAGAGTTTTCAGGGTTTGCGCCAGCATTTTTTCACTCACCCCTTCAATGCGCTGTCTTAGCTCACTAAAGCGGTGCAAACCTTCGCTTAAACAATGCAACACCAACATTGACCATTTATTGGCTAAATGTTCTAAACGAATCCGTGATGGACAATCTTTAGCAAGGACTTGCCCGAGTAAGTGACTGGTTGCATATTGCATAACGGTATCCTTCTGTTATTTCTATTGTTCAGGCTTTGAAAGCTTGAAAGCAAAATCAAATCTACTTACTTTTTAGCATAGACTTTATTTTGGTAAGTTTAGGATAGCGTATTAGGTGGAAATTTCAACACTCATCCTTATATTTAAGAATGAAATAAATGCAAAAAAAAGAGCTTCATTTGAAGCTCTTTTTGATTTTAAATTCTGTATCTACAAATTATGCATTTGTTTCAGCAGGAACTTTAGGATAGCTTACGCCGCCCATTTGTTCAGCAATACGCAATACTTGGCAGCTATAACCCACTTCGTTGTCATACCAAACGTAAGCAGTTAAACGGTTGCCTGAAGTAATGGTTGCTTGCGCATCAAATACACCTGCAGTACGCGAACCAATGAAGTCACTTGAAACCACTTCAGTCGAGTTGGTATAACCAATTTGACCTTGAAGATTAGAGTGAATTGAAATTTGACGAATGTATTCGTTCACTTCTTCGCGATCTACTTCTTTCTCAAGCGTTAAGTTCAAGATTGCAAGTGATACGTTTGGCGTTGGAACACGTACAGAGTTACCTGTTAATTTACCTTGTAATGCAGGCAATGCTTTCGCCACTGCTTTTGCTGCACCTGTTTCGGTAATAACCATGTTTAATGTTGCTGCACGACCACGACGATCTGCCTTGTGATAGTTATCAATCAAGTTTTGGTCGTTAGTGAATGAGTGAACAGTTTCAACGTGACCATTCACAACGGTATACTTGTCATGCAACACTTTTAAAGTTGGTGTAATCGCGTTTGTTGTACAGCTTGCCGCAGAAATGATGGTATCTTCATCAAGAATGTCAGCTTGGTTAACACCGTAAACCACGTTTTTCATGTCACCTTTACCAGGTGCAGTTAAAATTACGCGTGCAGCACCTGGGCATTGAAGGTGTTGTGCAAGACCTTCTGCATCACGCCATTTACCTGTGTTGTCAATCACCAATGCATTGTTGATGCCATAAGCCGTATAGTCTACTTCAGATGGGTTAGACGCATAGATCACTTTAATGAAGTTACCATTTGCGATAATTGCTTCATTTTCTTCATCTACAGAAATCGTGCCTGCAAATGGATCGTGAATAGAGTCACGACGCAATAAAGACGCACGTTTTTCTAAATCACCATCAGACGATTTACGTACCACAATTGCTTTAAGGTTTAAGCCACGGCCAAGACCAGATTGACCAATGATTAAACGCGCAAGGATACGACCAATACGACCAAAACCGTAAAGTACAACATCTTTGCTTTCTACAGTTGTTGGATTGCCCGCTAAAGATTTCACAGCGTCTGCAACAAATGCATTTACATCGCCGCCTTTTTCTTTATATTCAACTGCAAGTTTACCTAAGTCGATTTCTGCTGAACCGATGTTGTCTACTTTAGCCAAAGCTTCAAGCAATGGGAAAGTGTGAACAACTGAAAGTTCTACGTCCATCATACGAGTACGACGGTGTGCTTTCAAAATTTGAATCACAGAACGGTTAACTAAAGAACGACCAAAAACTGAAACCATGATATTTTTTTCACGGTACAACTGACCGAGTAAAGCAATCATACGTTCCGCGATTTCTTCACGGTTTTTCCAGCGACCTTGGTGCTCTGCGTGTAGGGCGATGATAGTCTCTTTGCTCACAGATACGTCCTCTAATTAATTGTATATCTAGGCATGAATTTCAAAACCCGATAATTGTAATGGAATTGTCGTCAAGATTGAACCAAAAGCTGGTACTGACCCGACTATTTTCCTATATATTCACTATAAATTCATAAAATAGTTACGCGAATCTCAACTTTCTAAACTCTTGAAATAAAAAGGACATAACACAATTTAGATTTCGACTAAGAAAATTACCTCATGTTATGTCCATTTACGAATTTATCATTTCTGTGTATTTATTCATAGA